>DASQPY010000638.1:0-8514 GCA_035643735.1 Actinoallomurus sp.
CGAGTCGGCCCGGTGGCCGTACAGGTGCTTGGAGAACACCTCCCGCATGGCCAGGTGCCCGGTACGGTCGCGTAGGTCGACGTCCTTCATCAGGTCCACGAGCGCCCCGGTGGTCTCCTGCGGCGTGGACGAGAGCCGCACGAGGTCGCCGAAGACCATCTCCAGGGCGCGCGAGTGGCCGGAGACGACCGGAGTACCGCACGCGGACAGCTCGAAGACACGACGGGCGCACATCGTCGGGGACTGGGTCACCGAGTTGACGTTCAAGAAGATCTTGTACGCCTTGTAGGCGGCGAGCATCCGCTCGTACGGGAGCGAGCCGACGATGAAGTCGGTGTACTCCGCCGGGAACGCGAAGTCCGGGTCGTCGGAGATCCGGCTGTAGATGTGCAGATCGAACTCCCGGGCCGGGCCGAGGATCGTCTGCATCTGCGCGGCGCGCTCGGGGTACTTCTTCGCATGGTACGTTCCGGCGAACGCCACCTCGTGCTTGCGCCCGCCCGGCACCGCCACCGGATTGTGGATCCGCGGCTGTGCCCCGAACGGCAGCAGGGCGACCCGGTCGTGGCCGACCGCCTCGATGTAGCGCGGGATGCAGTCCGAGTCCACGGTGAACACCTGGTCGAACAGCTTGGCCGTCTCGATGAAACGGTCGAAGTTCGGCGGGTCCTCCTTGCTCCAGAAGACCGTGGGGATGCCCTGCTCCTTGCACCAGGCGACCAGGTCGCGCACCGGCTGCTTGGGTGGGCCGGCCGAGCTCATCATGGTGGCCCAGCGACCCTTGTTGCCGTGCCAGGCCGACTCGACGAACAGCATCGCGGGGCGCTCGCGTTCGAGCACCTCACGCCAGTCCTCCGGGCCGAAGGTGATCTGCTGCCACTCGTACCGGAAGGCGTCCGTGGAGAACACGTCCATGATGACCGCGACCTTGATGTCGCGCGCCACCGGCCCGTCCGGGATGGCGACCTCCGGGATGGCGACCGCCGAGTAGTGGCCGGACATGTCGGGTGAGCCGGCCGCCTCCGCCTTGGGCTCCTCCAGGCGCGGCACAGGCTTCAGCGCGGTGGCGACGTTCTTGGGCAGCCGCAGCGCCTCCGCCGGGCGCTTGGCGCTCCACAGGGCCTCGCCGAGCCGCCACCACTTGCGGCTTTTGGCCGACTTCAGCTGCCAGGTGACGTACTCGGTCCGGTACGACTCGTGCGCGAGGCGCGTCTCGAGGTTCTTCATCCGCGCGTTGACCTGCTCATAACGCGCGATCGCGACGTCGTAACGCCGCATCTTCTCCTTCTCGTCCTCCACGGAGTTCTGCATGGAGTTCTGGATGGCGACCAGCGCCCGCTCCATGAGCGGCTGCTTCTCGATGATCAGCCGGTCGGGGTCGGCCATCGCCCCGGGACGTGAGCACGTCCGCAGGTACTTGTCGACGATGTCGAGGCTCTCGACGGTGAAGTAGGGCGCGAGCAGCCGTACCAGGGAGTCCACATAGAAGGTGGCGTAGTGGTCGTGGTGGCGGCTGAGCCCGAACGGCGTCGTGAGCACGAGCAGCCCGGATGGGCGCAGGACCCGTGCGGCCTCCGCCAGGAGCGGCGACGAATCCGGCGAATGCTCGACGATCTCGCCCATGAGAACGGTGTCGAATGAGGCATCCGGAAAGTCCAGCGCGGTTCCCTCGGCGAGGCGGAAGTCGAGCCGTTCACGTACGTCCGCGGGCTCGTTCTCACGCTCGCCGAGCGCGTATTCGACGCGGTCCGCCTGAGTGTCCACACCGATGACGTTCAGGCCACGCCGCGCGCACAGAATCGAGGCGATCCCCTGAGAGCAACCGATGTCGAGGACGTCTCCGGTGGCCTGCCCCACCAGCCAGTGGATACGATCACGAGCGACCTGTTGCGTGCTCTCAGCCCAGATCTCGCCCTTGTAGACCTCGGAGATGCGATCGGAATTAGCCAATTGGTCCTCTTGTCGTCGGATGCGGCGCAGAGACGCTAGCCGTGTCGGGCGAACGGATGGTGTCCAGCAGGAGGCGCCGGAGTATCCACGGAGAAGAAGGTGTTCACATGGGCGTCATCAGTGAGGGAGCGCCGGTAACGGTCCTCGTTCTGGTGGCCGCGCGTGAGCCTCTCGAGCCTCTCGCCGCCGAGATCCGGTAGTGGCGTCTCCGCATCCGCCGGAGACGGTGCTCGGCTGGGTACGTGACGTCGTGGCCGGCCGGATCTCCTCGATCCGCTCGATGGGCACCGGCTCCACCACCCTGCACGCCATCGACGCGGGCGACCCGCCACGGCGCCTGGTCGTACGCCGTTTCCACAACGCCGACCGGCTGCGCACCGACCCGTGGTACATCCCGGCCAACGAGGCCGCCGTGCTGGAGCTCCTCGACGACACCGAGGTGCCCGCACCCCGGCTGCTCGCCGCCGACCCGTACGCCCGGATCTGTGACGTCCCGGCCCTGCTGACCACGCGCGTGCCCGGCCGCCCCGCCACCCGGCCGTGGGACATGGACGCCTTCCTCACCACGATGGCCCAGGCGCTCGCGCGCGTCCACGAGGTGCCGCTGGACACCGCCCTGCCGCCGTACGCGCCGTACTACGACCTGTCGGTGAACGGCGAGCGGCGCCCACCGGAGTGGTCGGGCAGCCCGGAGTTGTGGGAGCGGGTCTTCGAGACACTCGCGGGGACGGCGCCGGAGACCCCGGCGGGGTTCATCCACCGCGACTTCCACCCGGGCCAGACCGTGTGGTCCGGCGACCGGCTGACCGGCATCGTCGACTGGACCACCGGCAGCCACGGCCCGTACGGCATCGACCTGGCCCGGATGCGCATCAACCTGGCCTTCGAGTACGACGTCGACGTGGCGACGAGATTCCAGGCGATCTACCGGGAGGTCGTCGGCCGGGACATGCGGCACCCGTACTGGGACCTCACCGACGCCGCGGACGCCGCCCTGGACATGCCGGCCCCGCGTACGCAGGCGGTCGCCGACCGGTACGGCCGCTTCGAGCACTGGATCGCCATCGCGCTGTCCGAGTTCTGACCTCGCCGCTCAGTGTCCCAGGCCGGCGTGATGGGCCATGGGGCGCAGGTGGAGGAGGAACCAGTCCCTGGCGAGCCGGGCGGCCTGTTCCAGCGTGCCGGGCTCCTCGAAGAGGTGCGACGCGCCAGGGACGATCTCCAGGCGTGCCTCGCCCGGTAGCCGGGCCAGCGCCTCGCGGTTGAGGTCGATCACCACGGGGTCGTCCCCGCCGACCAGCAGCAGCGTGGGCTGGAAGACGTGGGAGAGGTACTGCCCGGCGAGATCCGGCCGGCCGCCTCGGGACACGACCGCCTGGATCGTGCCGGGGCGTTCGGCCGCGGCGACGAGCGCCGCCGCGGCGCCGGTGCTGGCGCCGAACACTCCCACCCCGAGCCCCTCGGTGTGGGAGTACATCGTCACCCAGTCGGTCAGCGCCGCGACGCGCGTCGCGAGCAGCCCGATCGAGAATCTCAGCTCGGCGGTCCAGGCGTCGCGCTGCTCTTCGGCCGGGGTGAGCAGGTCCGTGAGGATGGTGGCCAGACCCGCGATCCGCAGCTCGCTCGCGACGTCGCGGTTACGCGGGCTGTGCCGGCCGCTGCCGCTGCCGTGCGCGAACAGCACCGCCCCCCGGGCCTGGTCCGGCACGACCACGTCGGCCTCCAGGATGACGCCCGCAACCGGGATGTGCAGGCTCTTCTCCACGACGTTCATGACCCCACCTCCGAACCGGCCGTGCCGTCGGTAGCGCCCTGTCTTCGACGCTACCTCCGCCCCGCGGAGCGCGTTCCGCCGGGCCGTACTCAGAGTGCCGGCACGCTCACGCGGCCGATTCAGCCGGTGTTCTTCGTGGTCGGAGTGGCGGATGTTTCGGTTTTGTCCTGCACCGGCCACCTCGCCGGCGCCCCGGCACACGACGCCGCTCAGGAGGACGCCGCCGCGCCGTCCGGCGCCCCGGCGGGTGTGCCACACCGGGCCGTGCGCCCCGCCCCGAAGGCACAGGCTCATCCCGCCGGCGCGACGGCCGTATGCAGGGACGGCACCTTCTCCTACGCCGCGCACCACCAGGGGGCGTGCTCGCACCATGGCGGGGCGCTGAAGTTCCTCACCTGACCGCGCTACCGGGTGAACAGATCGGCGTGCCGGGCAACGAACTCCTCGACGGACTGGGCCGGTCGCCCGGTGATCTGCTCGACGGTGCGGGTGGCGCGGTCGTAGCGGTTCTCGCGGTGCAGGCGCGCCATGGTCGCGATGTGGTCCTCGACGTACGGCGGCAGGCCCGCGGAGCGGAGCACCTGGGCGATCCACTCGTCCAGGGGCACGTCCACGTAGGAGACCGGCCGACCCAGCGCACGGGCGTACTCCTGGGCGATACCGGCCATGTCCTGGGAGCGCGGCCCGGTCAGTTCGAGGACATGCCCGAGATGCGGGCCCGGATCCTCCAGGACCGCGGTGACGACCCGCGCGACGTCCTCGGCCGCGACCGGTGAGGTGCGGCCCGTGCCGAACGGGAGCCGGATGGTCCCGTTGTCCGCGATGGAGGCGGCCGCCAGGGTGGTGAACAGGGGATTGTCGATGAAGCTGGTCGGGCGGACGTGCACGACCGGCAGCCCGGACCAGTTCAGCACCTGCTCGGACAGCCAGTGCAGCCGCTGCTGGTGCGACTCCTGAGTGCTCGTGGCGGTCATCTGCGACACGGTCATCTGCGAGATGCCGACCAGCGCGTCGAGCCGCCCGGCGGCGCGGGCCACCGTCGCGACCGTTGCGGCCGCCTCGAGATAGGAGGGCGCGACGCTCATGCTGAAGAACATCCGGCGCGCGCCGTCGAGGGCCCGCGCCACGTCGGCGGGGTTCGTCAGATCACCGGCGACGACCTCCGCGCCGAGAGCCCGCAGATGATCCGCGCGTTCGTCCTCGCGGTGCACCATCGCCCGCACGGGCCGGCCGTGGTCGATCAGCGGCCCGACGACGGCCCGGCTCACGGACCCGGTACCACCCCCGGCCCCGGTCACCAGGAGGACGCCGCCCGCTACGCCTTCCATACAGCTCAGCGTAGGCCCTCGCGAGGGAACCACGGGTGCCTTCGATCCGAAGGATTTCCATGGTCAGGGCCGTCCGGCTGGACGCCCTTCGTCTCGATGCAGAGCCACTACAACCTCGTCTACCGGTTCGGCGCGACCAGACCCGGCCATCTGGAGGACGCGCTGGCCGCCCTCGAGCTGAGGCTGAGCAGGATGAGCTGGCACGGCTCGAGGCGCCGTACCGGCCTCATCCGGTCCGCGGGCATTCGTGACCGCGCCGGACGGACAGGTGCCTTGACGTGAGGGAGGAGTTTCCCTATCGTCCCGAGCGAAAGGAAACCTTCCTTACAAATGCTGGCCGGGACACCGCCGGACACGGGGAAAGACCGCCGCGTTCATCCGGACGGGACGGTTCCGGCCTGGCGCGGCCCGCGGGCCGCGCGTCTCCAGCGGAGGTTCGCTTGGCAGGCCCACCACTGACCGAGTCCGGCACTTTCGGCAGTACGTGCTCCGGACGCCGGGTCCTGGCCGCCACCGTGGCGGCGGCCGCCCTCGTGTCCGTACCCGGCGCACCCGCCTCCGCCGGGCAGATCGCGACCTCACCGGCCCCGGCGGCGGCGCCACACGTCGTGCCGGCACCCGCGTCGCTCCATACCGTGCCCGGCGTGTCCTTCACGCTGACCAAGAAGACCCGGATCATCGCCCGGCCCGGCTCGGGCACGGCCGGCAGCTACCTCGCCGGCGTCCTGCGCCGCTCCACGGGCTACCCGCTGCCGGTCACCGGCAGCGGCGGTTCCCGAGACGTCATCGACCTGGCCCTTTCCCGTAAGGAGAAGGGGGAGGGCTACCGCCTCGCCGTCACGAAGGCGTCGGTACGCCTGGAGGCCGGCTCGGCGCAGGGCCTGTTCCGCGGCGTCCAGACGCTGCGCCAGCTCCTCCCGCCGTCGGTCGAGTCGCCGACCGTGAAACCCGGCCCGTGGACCATGCCGGGAGTCCAGATCGAGGACTCACCGCGCTTCGCCTGGCGCGGCACGATGCTGGACGTTTCCCGGCATTTCTTCACGGTCAAGCAGGTCGAGCGCTACATCGACCAGGCCGCCGCGTACAAGATCAACATGCTCCACCTCCACCTGAGCGACGACCAGGGCTGGCGCATCGCGATCAACGGCTGGCCGAAGCTGGCGACGTACGGCGGCAGCACGGCGGTCGGCGGCGGCAAGGGCGGCTACTACACGCAGGCCGACTACACGGAGATCGTCCGGTACGCCGCCCAGCGCTACATGACCGTCGTCCCGGAGATCGACGGGCCGGGCCACACCAACGCGGCCCTCGCCTCGTACGCGCAGCTGAACTGTGACGGCAAGGCGCCGCCGCTGTACACCGGCACCGACGTCGGGTTCAGCTCGTGGTGCATCTCCAAGCCCGTGACGTACGAGCTGCTGGACGACGTGCTCGGCCAGCTCGCGCGGCTCACGCCCGGCCCGTACCTGCACATCGGCGGCGACGAGGCGCACAGCACCACGCCGGCCGACTACGCCACCTTCATCGGGAAGGTGGGCCCGATCGTGACCAAGCACGGGAAGAAGATGGTGGGCTGGAACGAGATCGGGGCGGGCAAGCTCCCCGCCGGCTCGGTCGCCCAGTACTGGAACACCGCCACGGGCTCGGAGGACGGCACCCAGACGGCACGTGACGCCGTGGCCCAGGGAGCCAAGGTCGTGATGTCGCCGGCGAACCGCGCCTACCTGGACATGAAGTACGACGAGAGCACCCCGCTCGGCCAGGACTGGGCCGGTCTCGTCGAGGTCCAGGACTCCTACGACTGGAACCCGGCCACGCTCGTCGACGGCGTGACCGAGAAGGACGTCCTCGGCGTCGAGGCGCCGCTGTGGTCCGAGACCATCGTCACGAACGATGACATCGACTACATGACGTTCCCGCGGCTGCCCGCCATCGCGGAGATCGGCTGGTCGCCGCAGGCGGCGCGCACGTGGAGCGACTTCCGGCTGCGTCTCGCCGCGCAGGGACCGCGGTGGACCGCCGCCGGAGTGCACTTCTACCGCTCGCCGCAGGTGCCCTGGCCCACCTCCTGACGCGTGATCCCGGTCCGTGGCCGCCTCGCCTGAGGTTGACCACGGACCGGCGCGTGGGACTACCACGGCACACCGGGAGAGAGTGCCGTGACGGGGAGTCACGGGCCAGCGCAACTCCGGCTGTGATTTTCTGTGAACCCGAGACCCCTTCCACGGCGCTGACCTGCGGGGTTACGTTCGAAGTGTTCACGAGACCAGCGGGTGTGCCGATCCCTGAGTGGATTTCGCAACGAATCGCACCGCCCAGCCCGCGTGGCCGCGCGGACGAGTGAAGATGGCGGGGCCACCGATCCGCCCCAGACGATCAGGCCCTGCCACTGCGCCGGTCCGACGCGCATCCAGGACCGGTGATACGGGCGCTGGACGCCAAAGGCGGCTCCCGACCGAGCCGCCGCGACGTCCAGCGCCCTTCCATGCCCGCCCTGGGGCTTGTTGCGAAGGTGCTGTCCCTGCAAGAGACGCCGAGCTGTCGCGACTCGATACGACAAGCTCGCCGTCCGACCTGGTGCTGGCGCCCGTCGGCGGCGCCACCCACGCCAGGTGGCGGGTGCGCTCGGCTTTGTGAGGGGCCGCATGGGCGTGCGGCTGCCGCGTTCATGACGCCCCCTGGCGGCGTCGACTCGCGTGATCGGCTGATTCGTCGGTCCTGTGGACGTTATGGTGTGATTCGGCCAGCAGGATCGATGGATCCGAACGCGCCCAGAAATGCGCACAGTCGTTATGCACGTGCATATGGCATGTGCAAGTCCTATGATGACGGCATTCACGGTGGATGCGCTGGGCCGGTGGCCTACCCGGCCGGACTGCTAACCGCACATCTTCCGCCGATCTTGTGACGCCCGCCATCCGACAGGGCGCCGCACAGAGGGGGCCCGATGCGTCGGATCGAGCTTGGCGCGCCGTCGTGCGTTCCCGTCGCCGGCTGGCGGAGGAGCAGCTGGAGCAATCCGAGTGGCAACTGCGTGGAGCTGGCGTTCGTACCCACCGAGCCCTGCCCTCCGCCACCGGAGCCGACGGACCTGGACGAGGCGAGGACGAGGCGGGCGCGGCGGCCGGAGCAATAGCATGCGCCACGTGGTCCGGGCCAGCGCCGCCCCGGCGGCTGGCCGAAGCCGGACGGAGCGGGGCCCCGAAACCGGGTCACCCCCACCGGGACCGGGGAGGTCGGCGGGGCGTACGGGCAGCGTGCGCCGTCAATGGCATATTCCGGCTGTGTTCCGCACCACTTATTCGTCACGCCAGTACCGACAGGTAAGGTCATGACCAGCGCCGGGGAGCGGGGAGGTGGCCGTTGAACGACCGTCTGTGGACGTGGCCGAACGCATTGAGCTTCGCGCGTCTGCTGGGCACTCCCATCTTTCTGTGGCTCGTGCTGATCAAGCAGGACTGG
>DASQPY010000639.1:0-10010 GCA_035643735.1 Actinoallomurus sp.
TTCGTGGCGGTCGGCCTGGACGAGGACCGGATCCACGCGCCGAACGAGAAGGTCGAGATGCCGCTGCTGCTCAAGGGTGCCGAGGTCGCGGCGCACCTCTGGGACGAGTTCGCCGGCCGGGCCTAGTCAGGGTTGGAAAGGGTGCTCCGTGACTGAAACCGCGCTCGACTGGCTGGCGCTCTCCCGTGGGGCGCTCGACCGCGTCGGCGAACGCCGTCGCGACGACGCCTGGCTGGCCGAGGTATGGGCGGATGCCCGCACGCGGACCTTCGCGATCGACCAGGGCAAGGTGCTGGTCCGTCCGGAGCCCGCCCTGGTGCTCCTCGGCCCGGACCAGGCCCCCGTCGGCGAGCGTTACCTGCTGGGTGCCGACGAAGACGGAATCGCCTACTTCGCGGTGGCGGCGCCGCTGCCCGCGATCGAGGGAACCGAGCCCGCCGGCCTGCGCGCGGTCGGCGCGCTGCTCAGCGACCGTGACGCCGGATTGCTCACCCAGGCGGTCGCCCTGCAGAACTGGCACGAGACCCACGCGTACTGCCCCCGTCACGGCGCGCCGATGACACCGGCCTCCGCAGGACATACCCGGGTCTGTCCGGTGGACGGCGCGGAGCACTTCCCGCGTACGGACCCCGCGGTGATCATGTTGGTGCACGACGACGAGCGGATGCTGCTGGCCAGCAGCGCGAACTGGCCGATGCACCGGGCCTCGGTCCTCGCCGGATTCGTGGAGGTGGGCGAGTCCCTCGAGCAGGCGGTCGCCCGTGAGGTGTACGAGGAGGTCGGGATCCGCGTCCACGACTGCCGTTACCTCGGCAGTCAGCCGTGGCCGCTGCCCCGCAGCCTCATGCTGGGCTTCTTCGCCCGTGCCGACGGGGGGCAGGAGCTGCGTGTGGACGGTGAGGAGATCAAGAGCGCCCGCTGGTACACCCGCGCGGAGCTTCGGGCCGCGGCCGAGTCCGGCGAGCTACGCCTTCCTGGCCGGATCTCCATCGCGCGGCAGCTGATCGAACGCTGGTACGGCGGCGAGCTGCCCGGTGATTGGTGACGGGCAGCTCGCCGCCGGCGGGGCGGGGGACTCGGCCGTGCGGCCTGGATCGACGGGGGCCTTCGTCGCCAGACCGCACGGCGGTCCTTCGGCTCGGGGGGTGAGCCGTCGGCGGGGAGCCGGGGTTCACACGGGGCCGATGGGGCGCCTCAGTAGTTCAGTAGGCGTCCGGATGGGGTCCGGAGGTCGAGCTCGGAGAGCGGGTTGGCGCGGGGCCGGCTGACCTTGATGCGGATGCGACGCATGGGGTCAATCCTTACGCTCGAAAATGGGAAATCAAGCGGCGAGCGTGAGCGGGCGGGCTCGGTGAGGTGAGATGGTGTGTCCGTCCGGGAACAGCTCGCCGGTGTCATCGAAGACCACGACACCGTTGCAGAGCAGGCTCCATCCCTGCTCAGGGTGCGCGGAGATGACGCGTGCGGCAATGTGATCTTCCGCGGTCGCCGCGGGGCAGTGCGGGCAGTGCTGGCACATGACGTCTTCTCCTCTCCCAGTTGGTTCGGGTTATGTCTCCACCTTCGCGCCTTCGGCCTCCCCCGTCTGCGCCGCCAGCACCCATCCTGCTGTCATGCCAGCGGCACCGGGCACCCCCCCGCTAGCCGGTACACCGTCGCATCCGCCGGGTCCCAGGGGCCGAAGGAGGCCGGTGACCTGCGGTCTTGCGCCGCGCCGATTGGCGCCCTGTCACCCGGAACGTCTATATTCCGGGTAGCGGCAATGCGTATCCGGCCATCGATTCGCCAGACTGGGGCAATGGACATGCGCTGTCTGATCGTTGACGACAACGACCGCTTCCTCGAGACCGCCCGCGGCGTTCTCGAGCGTGACGGGATCGTGGTGGTCGGCGTGGCGTCGGACAGCGCGCGCGCCTGTGAGCTGGTCGACGAACTCCGTCCCGACGTCGCGCTCATCGACGTGTGTCTCGGTGACGAGTGCGGTGTCGAGCTGGCCGACCGGGTCGTCGAGAAGGCGCTGTCGAAACCGGCCGTGATCCTGATCTCGACCTATCCCGAGGACGACTTCGTCGACATCGTCACGGGCAGCGGCGCTCTCGGTTTCCTGCCGAAGTCGGAGCTGTCGGGCCCGGCGATCCGAAAGATCATCAGCGAGCGGTCCGGCGACGTCGGCGGGCACGCCTCCGTCCAGCACGGATAGCCGCCCCTATTCCTTTACCGAGCGTGACGGTGGCGCGTTTCTAGCGGTTGTCCAGGAAAGTGATCACGGCGAGGACCCGGCGGTGGTCGTCCTCGGTCTCCGGTAGCTGCATCCGCGCGAGGATGCTCCGCACGTGCTTCTCGACGGTGCCTTCAGTGATCCACAACCGGTTGGCGATGCCGGCGTTCGACCGGCCCTCGGCCATGAGCGCGAGCACCTCGCGCTCGCGTTCGGTGAGGCCCTCCAGCGGGTCGTCCTTGTGCCGGGCGGTGAGGAGTTCCTGGACGAGCCCCGGGTCCACGACAGAGCCGCCCTGGGCGATCCGCTCGACCGTCTCGATGAACTCACTCACCTCAGTGACCCGGCTTTTCAGCAGGTAGCCGACGCGCTGGCCGGCGGCGAGCAACTCCGTCGCCTGTTCGACCTCGACGTGCGCGGACAGCAGGAGGATGCCGATCGCGGGCATCTCCGCGCGGATGATCTGGGCCGCGTCCAGCCCCTCCGTCTCGTACGCGGGAGGCATGCGGATATCGACGATGGCGACGTCGGGCTCGTGCGCGCGAACGGCGGCGATGAGCTCCTCCCCATCGCCCGCCTGCGCGACGATCTCGAACCCCGACCTCTCCAGCAGGCTCGCCAGCCCGGCGCGGAGCAGGACGTCATCTTCGGCCAGGGCTATCCGCGCTCTATGTTCGACCATCACTCTCCTCCGCACGTAGAGTGATTCCACACCAACCCTAATCTCATTATCGGCCAGTCTCTCCTGGTCGAGAGGAACGAGCAGTGACCAGATGGGCGTCACGCCGCTCGCAGCTGCGGGTCGACGCTCCACGGGGACTGAGCCGACGGCTGGTCATCGCGAGTGCCCTGCTGGCGCTGCTGATGGCCGGTACGTTCTTGATCCTTTTTGGAGCCATCGCCCGGCTGCGCGACGCGGCGGCACTGACGGGCCGCTCGGAGGAGATTTTCGCCTCCTCCAGCCGGCTCGAACGCCTCATCGTGGATCTCGAAACGGGTGAACGCGGCTACATCATCACCAAAGACCCGGCATTCCTGAAGCCGTGGGAGACGGCGCGAGCGCAACTTCCCGGGCAGGCGGCGGAGTTCCGCCGGCTCGGCGCGAAGGCCGGCGACGAACAGGGGAAACGGGCCGACCAGATCTCGTCGGCCGTGACGTCCTACCTCCAGGACTTCTCCGTGCCGCTCGTGACGAAGGTCCAGCGGCAACCGGGGGTCAGCGCCGCCGCGCCGGTCGCGGACGGGCAACGGCGTGTCGACCGGATCCGGACCGAGTTCGACCAGTTCATGGGGGTACAGCGCAGACTCACCTCCCGCTACGAACAGCGCTCCCTGGAGGCGTCCCGGCGGGCCATGGCGATGGCCGGCATCGCCGCGGTGGGCTCGTTCGTGCTGATCTTCGTCTTCACCTCCTATCTGACGCGCGCGCTGGTACGCCCCGTGCGCCGCGCGTCGATCATGGCCGGCGATCTGGCCCGAGGTGAGCTGGGCGTTCGCATGCCCGAGACCTCGCTGGGCGAGATCGGCGTGCTCGAACAGGCCTTCAACACCATGGCGCGCTCCCTGGAGATGAGCCACGACAAGCTCCGCAGGGTCGCCGACGAGCAGGCGGCCCTGCGTCGCGTGGCGACCCTCGTGGCGCGCGCGGTCTCACCGCACGAGGTCTTCGAGGCGGTCGCCGCCGAGCTGGGCCGCATCCTGAGCGCCGACTTCATCGTGATCAACCGCTTCGAGCCCGACCGGATGGAGACCGTGGTCGGCTCCTGGAAGGCGGAGAAGAATCCCGAGGCCGCGCCGCCCGTCGGTTCCTGCTGGTCGCTGGAGGGCCGGAGCCTCGAGTCGTCGGTGGAGCGGACCGGGCGCCCGGCGCGCGTGACCGACTACCAGCGCGCCACCAGCGGCATCGGCGTGTGGGCACGGACGCGCGGAGTCAGGTCCGGCGCCGGCAGCCCGGTGGTGGTCGAGGGCCGTCTGTGGGGCGTCATGATCGCCTTCTCGATGGGCGAAGATCCACAGCCGGAGGGGATCGAGGCCCGCATGATCGAGTACACCGAGCTCGTCGGCACCGCGATCGCCAACGCCGAGAGCCGGGCCAAGCTCACCGCGGCCCGTGCCCGCCTGGTGTCGGCCTCCGACGAGACCCGGCGCCGGATCGAGCGCGACCTGCACGACGGTGCCCAGCAGCGTCTGGTCTCGCTCGGGCTCGAACTCCGCGCCGCGGAGGTCTCGATACCCGATGACCAGGACGTTCTGCGACAACGCGTGGCCAGGACCGCCTCGGGTCTGTCCGGCGTGCTGGAGGATCTGCAGGAGATCTCCCGCGGGCTGCATCCGGCGATCCTGTCCCGCGGCGGCCTCCAGCCCGCCATCAAGGCGCTCGCCCGGCGGTCCACGGTCCCCGTCGAGCTCGACCTGCACGTCGCCCGGCGCCTGGACGAGCGGCTCGAGGTGGCCGTCTACTACATCGTGGCGGAGGCGGTGACGAACGCCGCCAAGCACGCGGACGCCTCGGTCGTACGAATCCACCTGCACCTGGAGGAGGACGTGATCCTGATGGCGGTCGAGGACGACGGGATCGGCGGGGCCGCCGTCGGCGGGGGATCGGGCCTCATCGGCCTCAAGGACCGCGTCGAGGCGCTCGGCGGCACGATCGACGTACGGAGCCCGAGCGGCAAGGGCACCTCGCTCCAGGTGCGGATCCCGACCTGGACCGCCTGAACCCGCCCGCCCGATTGCGGGTATGAGCCGGTCCGCAAGGGGTGGGCCGCTTCACGGGGGAGTACGGATGGCCAGGCAGAGCATCGGCGAGCAGTTCGTCGGAATCCTCGTCCGGGCGGGGGTCGAACGCGTCTACGGCATCGTCGGCGACAGTCTCAACCCGGTCACCGACGCCGTCCGGCGTACTCCCGGCATCGACTGGGTGCAGGTGCGGCACGAGGAGTCCGCAGCGTTCGCCGCGGGAGCGGAGGCGCAGATCACCGGCCGCCCCGCGGCCTGCGCCGGCAGCTGCGGCCCCGGCAACCTGCACCTGATCAACGGCCTGTACGACGCGCACCGCAGCATGGCGCCCGTGATCGCGCTTGCCGCGCAGATCCCCAGCAGTGAGGTCGGCACCGGCTACTTCCAGGAGACCCATCCGGACCGGCTGTTCGCCGAGTGCAGCCACTACTCGGAACTGATCTCCAACCCCGAGCAGATGCCGCGCGTCCTGCAGACGGCGATCCAGCACGCCGTCGGCCGCTCGGGCGTCTCGGTGGTCTGCCTGCCCGGCGACGTCGCGGCGCTGGACGCACCCCAGGGGGCCGCCCAGCTGGCCCTCGTCACCCGGCGCCCGACGGCCCGCCCGGCCGACGAGGAGATCGCCGCACTGACCCGGATGATCGACGACGCGGAGCGCGTCACGCTCTTCTGCGGCAGCGGTACGGCGGGCGCCCACGACGAGGTGATGGAGCTGGCCGAGCGGCTGAAGTCCCCGGTGGCCCACGCGCTGCGCGGCAAGGAGTGGATCCAGTACGACAACCCGTTCGACGTCGGTATGTCCGGGCTGCTCGGGTACGGCGCGGCGTACGAGGCGATGCACGAGGCCGACTTGCTGATCATGCTCGGCACCGACTTCCCGTACACCAGGTTCCTGCCGAGCGATGTCCGGATCGCCCAGGTCGACGTACGCCCCGAGCACCTGGGCCGGCGCTGCCGGTTGGACCTCGCCGTGTGGGGCGACGCGCGCGAGACGCTGCACGCGCTGACCCCGCTCGTACGCGAGAAGACCGACCGCCGGTTCCTGGACCGCATGCTCAAACGACACGCGGACGCGCTCGAGGGCGCGGTGGCCGCCTACACGCGTGACGTCGGGCGGCACACACCGATCCACCCCGAATACGTCGCCTCCGTACTGGACGAGGAGGCGGCGGAGGACGCGGTGTTCACCGTCGACACCGGCATGTGCAACGTCTGGGCCGCGCGCTACCTGACGCCGAACGGCCGCCGCCGCGTGATCGGCTCGTTCAGCCACGGCTCGATGGCCAACGCCCTGCCGCAGGCCCTGGGCGCGCAGCTCGCCGACCGGGGACGCCAGGTGATCTCGATGTCGGGCGACGGCGGTTTCTCGATGCTGATGGGAGAGCTGCTGTCGGTCGTCCAGCACGGGCTCCCCGTCAAGACCGTGCTGTTCAACAACTCCTCGCTCGCCATGGTGGACCTGGAGATGATGGTCGCGGGCCTGCCCCCGTACGGGACGGGTCACCAACACACCGACTACGCGGCGATCGCCCGCGCGGCGGGTGTGCACGGGATCCGCGTGGAAGACCCGGGGCAGGTAAGCACGGCGCTGAGAGAGGCGTTCCGCCACGACGGACCGGCGCTCGTGGACGTCGTCACGGACCCGAACGCGCTGTCGATCCCACCGCGGATCACGGGGGAGCAGCTGACCGGCTTCGCCCTGTCGGCGAGCAAGATGGTGATCAGCGGCGGCGTGGGGCGGATGGTGCAACTCGCGCGCTCCAACCTCCGCAACATTCCCCGCCCCTGACGGCCCGCACCCGAAGCCGGCGCGTCCCCGCGCCGCGGGCACGGTATGCGGGCCGCCGGCGGCGGCTTTCCAGCGCCGCGCCCGCGGCTTTCGAGCGTCGGAGGGCGCGGTCCGCTCCCGCTCCCGCGGGCGTTCCCCCCCACATGGGATCCGAACCCCCATCGGCGTTCCCGCACGGGCTGAATTCGTGTGATCTGGGGCACGTCAATCTCTTGACGGACGGACGCATATGGGCGTAAACAAATGGAAACCAAAAAGAAACGGCGGTGAAGCAACACGATGTGCGCCGATGAAAGGCGACGGGGGGCTCTCTGCCCGACCGGCGTGGTGGGGTGGCGAGGCGCTCGCCGCGGAGCCGGGGCCGGGCATGCCGGCCGCCGGTCGGTGGTGGCCTTCCGGGCCGTGTGGGCGGGAGACGCGGCCCGAGAGGTGAGGGCGAGCGCCGCATGATCGTTACGGTGACGCTCAACCCGAGCCTGGACCGGACCATCGAGGTCGACCGTCTCGTGCGCGGGACGATGACTCGTGCCACCTCGGCGCGGCTGGACCCCGGCGGCAAAGGGGTGAACGTCTCGCGGGCCCTGCTCGCGAACAAGGTGCCCTCGGTCGCCGTGATGCCGGTCGGCGGTGCCGACGGCGAACAGCTCGTCCGGCTGCTGGAGGCGGACGGGATCCCCCTCCACGCGGTCGGCGTGGCCGGCTGCACCCGGTCCAACATCACCATCGCCGAGCCCGACGGTGTGGTCACCAAGCTCAACGAGCCGGGCGAGCCCCTGTCGCGCAAGGAGCTGGACGCGGTCGCCGACGCGGTACTCGGCGAGACCGAGTCCGCGAGCTGGGTGGTGACCTGCGGCAGCCTGCCACCCGGTGTGCCGGCCGGGATCTATGCCCAGATGTGTGAGTTCTTCAGCGGAGCGGGGGTCCATGTCGCCGTCGACGCGAGCGGGCCGGCGCTCCTCGCCGCCGTCGACGCCGCCCCGGTCCTCATCAAGCCCAACCGGGAGGAGCTCGCCGAGGCCGTCGGGCGGCCGGTGGACTCCGTCGGTGACGCGGTCGAGGCGGCACAGGAGCTTCGCGAACGCGGTGCCGGAAGCGTCCTGGCCAGCCTCGGTGCCGACGGCGCCGTTCTGGTCGATGACGGGGGGGTCACGATCGGAGAGGCGCCCGTCGCCGGCGCCAGGAGCACGGTCGGAGCAGGCGACGCCCTGCTCGCCGGGTTCCTGTCCGCCGGAGCACGGGGGAGTGAGGCGCTCGCCGAAGGCCTGGCCTGGGGCGCCGCAGCGGTGCGCCTGCCCGCCAGCCGCATGCCGCGACCGGAGGACATCCGGCGCGACATCGTCCATATCCACTCGCGACCGGACCTGGACCGGTCGTTGATCGCCTGACCTGTCACGCAGGAACTCGCAGGAATTTCCGAACCCCCTAGGAGGCCCTTATGGCCACTCCGTACACCCCACAGATCACCGGTGGTGGTCCCAAGGCCCAGATTCAGCGTGTGGGCGGCTATCTGGCCGGCATGGTGATGCCGAATATCGGGGCCTTCATCGCGTGGGGTCTGATCACCGCGCTGTTCATCCCGACCGGCTGGTTGCCCAACAAGGAGTTCGGCGCCCTGGTCGACCCGACCATCAACATTCTGCTGCCGGTGCTCATCGGCTACACCGGCGGCCGGATGGTGCACGGCCAGCGCGGTGCCGTGGTGGGCGCCGTGGCCACCATGGGGGTCGTGGTCGGCGCCGGGATCCCGATGTTCCTCGGCGCGATGATCCTGGGCCCGCTGACCGCGTACGTGCTCAAGCTCGTCGACGGTTACATCCAGGACAAGACCCGGCCCGGGTTCGAGATGCTGGTGGACAACTTCACCGCCGGGATCATCGGCGGGGCGGCGGCGGTGTTCGGGGCGTGGGGCGTCAAACCGATCGTCAAGCACGTCACGAACGTCGCGGGGGACGGCGTCGAGTGGCTGATCCACCACCACCTGCTGCCGCTCGCCTCGGTGCTCATCGAGCCGGCCAAGGTGTTGTTCCTCAACAACGCCGTCAACCACGGTGTCCTGGGCCCGCTGGGTGTCGCCGAGGCGGTCAAGCACGGCAAGTCGATCATGTTCATGCTGGAGTCCAACCCCGGCCCCGGCCTCGGCGTGCTGGTCGCCTACCTGCTGTTCGGCCCCCGGTCGCTGCGTCCGAGCGTGCCGGCCGCGATCGTCATCCAGTTCCTGGGCGGCATTCACGAGATCTACTTCCCCTACATCCTGATGAAGCCGCGTCTCATCCTCGCCTCCATGGCCGGTGGTGCCGCGGGCATCGGGACGTTCATGATCACCGACGCCGGCCTCGTCGCCACGCCTTCGCCGGGCAGTATCTTCGCGTACGCCGCAGAGACGCCGAAGGGTGGATATTTCGGGGTCTTTGCCGGCGTTCTCGTGGCCGCCGCGGTCTCCTTCGCGGTCGGCTCGGCACTGCTCGGCTTCGGCCGCTTCGCCGGGGAACCCGAGGAGGGCGATCCCGAGGCGACGGCGGAGGATGAGGCTCCCGTCGCGGACGAGGCGCCGGCCGTGGAGACAACGCGGGCGGACGACGCGCCGGCCACCGAAACAGCACCCCATGGAGCGTGATCAACGATGAACGGCAAGGACGTACACAAGATCGTTGTCGCCTGCGACGCCGGAATGGGCAGCAGCGTGATGCTCGCCAGCCAGCTGCGCAAGGAGCTGAAGAAGTTCTCTGTCCAGGTCGAGCACACCCCGGTCAACTCGATCCCCGACGACGCCGACGTCGTCGTGTGCCATCAGGGCCTCGCCGCTCGCGCGGCGGCCGGAGCGGACGGCAAGCCGATCGTGAAGTTCCAGGTCTTCCTCGGCGACCCCGCGGTGACCAAGCTCGTCGCCGCCATCAAGAACGGCGGCGAGGTCAGTGCCTGAGCTGCTCGACCGCGGTGCCGTGCGACTCGACGTGACGGCCACCGGCCGCGACGACGCCATCCGCCAGTGCGGGAACGCGCTGGTGGAGGCCGGCGCGGTGGAGCCGGCCTATGTGGACACCATGCTCGAACGCGAGCGTTCGGTGTCCACATACGTCGGCGAGGGCGTGGCGATACCGCACGGCACCCTCGCGGGGAAGGACACCGTGCACCACGACGCCGTCTCCTTCCTGCGGTTTCCGGAGGGGATCGACTGGGACGGCAACCGCGTCGTCCTGTGCATCGGCATCGCCGCGCGCGGCGACGGCCACGTGCGGCTGCTCTCCGAGCTCGCGCAGATCCTGC
>DASQPY010000640.1:0-4646 GCA_035643735.1 Actinoallomurus sp.
AACCCCACAGCGGACGGAACGGGACGAGAGGACGCCGCGAAAACATCGGCGACCGACCGCAGGAGTGATCCGGACGGAACAGCGCGGCACGCGGAAGGTAGACCAATGAGTGGCAGCCGGGCACGGGGGCGGAGGGGGCCCGGCGGCCGGGCACAGCGGCCCGGGGCGGGGCCGGGATCGGAGGCCGGGCACGGCAGCCGGGGCCGGGGCCCGGCACGGAGGCTAGGACCAGGCGCGGAGGCCGAGACCGGACGCGGAGGCCGGAGCCGGGCACAAGGGCCGGACGCGAAGGCCAGGGCCGGGCACGGACGGCATCAGGCCGACGGCCGCACTCGGTGACGACCTGATGGTCGGCGTGCTGGAGGCGGCCCGCCATCAGGAGCTGTCCGCGATGGACCCGGTGACGGTGGCGACCTCCAGAGCTTCGCGGCGGGAGCCGCGCCGCGCTCTGGCGCCCACCCGCATACCCCGCCGCGTCCCCCGCATCGCATATCCGCGTCGTATACCCCGCCCCGCATACCGCGTGCCGCATACTCCGCCCCGCGTCCCGGTGCGCCTGCCCCGCCTCGCATACTCCGCAGACCTCATGCGCCGCACCACGTACCCCGCACCGCCGCGTACCGCGGGTCGCCTGCCCTGGCGCGCGTGTCCCACACCGCGAACTTCCGGAAGCACCGCTACTTGGACGCCGCGTCCAATATGTGACACGCGCAACATACAAGCAGGCTTGATTGCTTGTATCGCGGCTTCTACCGTCGAAGATGTGTCAGTAAGCAGCCGCCGACGCCACAGAGGCCACCGGCACGGTGCCCCGCGTACCCAGGAGGAGCGCCGCGCCGAGACCCAGGGGCGTCTGCTCGACGCGACCATGGAGTGCCTCGCCGAGCTGGGCTGGTCGGGGACGTCCACCACCGAGGTCGCCCGTCGCGCCGGTGTCTCGCGTGGGGCGCAGCAGCACCACTACCCCACCAAGATGCTGCTCGTCGCCGCCGCGCTCGAACACCTGCTGGAGCGGCAGCGTCTCGCGTACGAACGCGCCTTCAACGACCTTCCGGACAGTGAGCGCAACGTCGAGGGGGCGCTCGACCTGCTCTGGGTCACCTTCCGCGAGGCACCCTCGCTGGCGCTCATGGAGCTCGCCATGGCCGCGCGTACCGACCCCACGTTGCGTGAGCTCAGCATCGGCATCAACGAGCGGGTCGTCGAGGTGATCCTCGAGACGTTCCACCGTCTGTTCCCGGTGCCGCTCGACGAGGAGGTCGCGAGCACGCTGATCCGCACCCTGTTCGCCACCCTCATCGGGCTGACGCTGCAGAACTCCCTCGACGATGACGAACACGGCCACCAGGCGGCCGTACTGGCCCAACTGAAGAGCTTCGCCCGTCTGCTCATCCCAGCCGACTAGGGAGCAAAAGATGTCGAACCCAACGAGCACGACGCTGGACGAGGAAGTCCGCGAAAAGGTCCAGGACCGCAAGGCCTACGTCGGCGTCATCGAACGCCTCTCCAAAGCCTCCGTGGACAAGCACTGGGAGGCGTACGCCGACATCCCGTGGGAGGACCCCGACTTCCACGTGGACAAGAACGACCCCCGCTGGATTCTGCCGCCGATCGACCGCCTCGGCGCCACCCGGTGGTACCGCGAGCAGCCCGAGCACATCCAGGCCCAGATCGGGCTGTGGCGCGTCGCCACCACGATGAAGATCGGCCTGCAGTTCGAGAACCTCCTCAAGCGCGGCCTGCTCGGCTACGCGTACAAGCTGCCGAACGGCTCGCCGGAGTTCCGGTACGTCCTGCACGAGACGACCGAGGAATGTCATCACGCGATGATGTTCCAGGAGTTCGTCAACCGTTCGGACATGCCGATCAAGGGCATGCCGCGGAGCCTCGACATGATCGCGCAGGTGGCCCCGCACATCCCGCGGATCTCCACCGAGCTGTTCTTCGTCTTCGTCCTCGGCGGCGAGGACCCGATCGACTACTTCCAGCGGCAGACCATCAAGAGCGATCACCCGCTCCACCCGCTGCAGGAAAAGATCATGCGCATCCACATCGCTGAAGAAGCGCGGCACATCTCGTTCGCGCGTCACTACCTCAAGCACCGGGTGCCGCGCATCAACCCGGTACGCCGCAAGGTCCTCGGCATCGCCTCACCGCTGATCCTCGGCCTGATGGCGCGCATCATGCTCGCTCCTCCCGGCGCGATGGTCCGCTACTTCGGCATCCCCAAGGACGTGATCCGCGAGGCGTACCGCGACGAGTCCTGGGGCGCCGAGCTGAAGAACTGCGTCGCCAAGGTCCGTGAACTCGCCGCCGAGATCGGCATGATGGACCCGGTCAGCAAGCAGGTCTGGCGTGCCGTCGGGCTGTGGGACGAGCCGGCCACCCGCCGCGCCAAGAAGGCGGTCCGTTCGTGAACGTCGCCGTCATCACGGGCGGGGCCTCCGGCATCGGCCGCGCCATCGCCACCGCCCTCGCCCTGCGCGGCGACACCGTGACCGTGGCCGACCTCGACAAGCGGGGAGCCGACGAGGTCGCCGGCCGCCTGTCCGAGCGCGGTACGGCCGAGGCCGCCGAGCTCGACGTGACCGACCCCGAGGCGGTCGCCGCGCTGTACCGCGATGTACGTGACCGGCACGGCCGCCTCGACCTGGTCTTCAACAACGCCGGCATCGCGGTCGGCGGCAGGACCGACGAACTCACCCTCGACCACTGGAACAGGACGCTCGACGTCAACCTCCGCGGCGTGATCCACGGCGTGCACGCCGCATACCCGATCATGCTGGCGCAGGGTCACGGGCACATCCTCAACACCGCCTCGCTGGCGGGGCTGGTGCCCGCGCCGATGATGCTGCCCTACACGACCACCAAGCACGCGGTCGTCGGGCTCAGCCTGGCCCTGCGTGCCGAGGCGGCCGCCGCGGGCGTACGGGTGAGTGCGATCTGTCCCGGTTTCGTGGACACTCCCCTGCTGGACAACGCCAACCCGGACCTGCCGCCGACCGAGGCCGGCACCCACGCCCGCGAGGCCGCGCTGCGCGTACAGCGCAGGCTCTACACGGCCGAGGCCCTCGCCCGCGACGTACTCCGCGGCATCGAGAAGAACCAGGCCCTGATCGTCGCCCCGGCCTCCGCCCGCGCGGCGTGGCGAGGGGTACGCCTGTCACCGGAGGGAGCGGTACGCGTCGCCCGCCGCGGCCTCGGCCGCCTGCGCCCGTAGGGCCTGTCTCGGACTCCCCGTCCGTAGCGCCGCGCAGTAGGACGCGGGACTTCGAGACAGGCCCCGGCGCCGTGTCCTTCCTCCCACCACGGGGGCGTAAGGAGGACACGGGCCGTTCGGCTCCGCCCGCAACGACCACACGCCGGACGGTGCTGCGCACCCCGGCGCAGAGTCGGCCTCCCAGGCCGGCACGAATCGGACGTCGCCCCGGCGCAGGCACGGCCCGGCCCGCCAGCGTGGGCGGATGGCCGCGAGTCAGGGGCGGCGGCGGCTCTCCACCTCCGGGGCGTGGGGATAGTGCAGGTCGAACGCGGGGCGTTCGGACTTGATGCGAGGGATCGCGAGGAAGTTGTGCCGCGGCGGTGGGCAGGACGTCGCCCACTCCAGGGAGTTGCCGTACCCCCACGGGTCGTCCACCGCGATCTTCGGAGCGGTACGTGCCGTTCGGTAGACGTTGTAGATGAACACCAGCGTCGACAGACCCAGCAGGAACGCGCCCAGGCTGGAGATGAGGTTCTCCGGGGCGAAGTCGGATGAGTAGTCCGATACGCGCCGCCGCATGCCCTCCGCGCCCAGCCAGTGATGGATGAGGAACGTCGTGTGGAAGCCGATGAACAGCATCCAAAAATGGATCTTTCCCAGGCGGTCGTCGAGCATCTTCCCGGTCATCTTCGGCCACCAGAAGTAGAACCCGGCGAACATCGCGAAGACCACGGTGCCGAAGACGACGTAGTGGAAGTGGGCCACCACGAAGTAGCTGTCGGTGACGTGGAAGTCCAGCGGCGGCGAGGCGAGGATGACGCCGCTCAGGCCGCCGAACAGGAACGTCACGAGAAAGCCCACCGACCACAGCATGGGCGACTCGAACGACAGGTGGCCCCGCCACATCGTGCCCGTCCAGTTGAAGAACTTCACGCCGGTCGGGATCGCGATGAGGAAGGACATGAACGAGAAGAACGGCAGCAGCACCTGGCCGGTCGCGAACATGTGGTGGGCCCACACGGTCATCGACAGGCCCGTGATCGAGACCGTCGCGCCGACCATGCCGACGTAGCCGAACAGCGGTTTGCGGCTGAAGACCGGGATCACCTCGGTCACGATCCCGAAGAACGGCAACGCGATGATGTACACCTCGGGATGGCCGAAGAACCAGAAGAGGTGCTGCCAGGTCATCGCCCCGTTGAACTTCGCGTCGAAGACGTGCGCGCCGAGTTTGCGGTCGGCCTCCAGGACCAGCAGCGCCGAGGCCAGGACCGGGAAGGCCATCAGCACGAGGATGCTGGTGAACAGGATGTTCCAGGTGAAGATCGGCATCCGGAACATCGTCATCCCCGGCGCACGCATGCAGACGATCGTGGTGACGAAGTTGACCGAGGTCAGGATCGTGCCCAGGCCGGACAGGACGAGCCCCATGGCCCACAGGTCC
>DASQPY010000641.1:0-10260 GCA_035643735.1 Actinoallomurus sp.
GAAGTCGCGCAGCATCGCCGCCGTCTGTGACGGGGACAGGGCGTCGGGATCACGTGGACGGCCGGGCCCGGCGGCCGACGCATGGCGCAGGCACGCGACACCGTCCGCAGGGCGTACGCAGGTGCTCGAGGGCACCGTCGCACACGACGCCAGAACGACTCCGAACAGCCCGGACAGGACTCTCCGCCTCATTGGATCCCCCCGAGACGGAGAGGCTAGCCCTCAGGCTTGCGGGGATCGCCCGACGCGCGGGTCCATCAAGCCGATTTGACGGTCACTCGTCGCCGTCACCGTCGCCGGACATGGATTCGTAGATCTCCTTGCACTCCGGACAGACGGGGTACTTCTTGGGGTCACGGTTGGGCACCCACACTTTGCCGCAGAGCGCGATCACGGGCGTGCCGCTGACGGCACTCTCCATGATCTTGTCCTTCTGCACGTAGTGCGCGAAGCGCTCATGACCACCGTCGCCGTGGGAGAGATCAGGGCGGGTGTCACTCTCAGGAAGGATCTTCGTACTCACGGGCTCAGTTTAGTGACGGATCCTCGGGAAAGGTCGCGACGAACGCCAGATCGCCACCCTGACGTCGCAGGACGTCGTGCCACAGGCGCTCCGGATCGTCCATGAACGCGTCCCCTGACTCGGCCTGCAGGACGTACCAGGCGCCCTCATCGACCTCTGACCGGAGCTGGCCAATCCCCCATCCGGCATATCCGGCGAAAACCCGTAGCTTCGTGACCTCGGTGGCGAGCAGCTCCGGAGGCGCGTCCAGGTCGACCAGCCCGACCCGTGCCACCGCCGGGCTGCCGCTGAGCGCCCGCCAGCCGAGGGGCTCGTCGGTGCCCGGCACGTGGGCGAGGGCGAGGGCGCTGTCGAGAGCCACGGGGCCGCCCTGGAACACCACGGAGGGGCCCGTCACCAGCTCCGACCAGGGCGGAAGTATCTGGTCGACGGGCACTTCGGTCGGGCGGTTGAGCACGACTCCGAGCGTGCCGCCGTCCTCCTCGTGCTCCACGAGAAGGATGACACTGCGCCGGAAGTTCGGGTCGGCCAGCTGCGGTGTCGCGACGAGCAGCCTGCCCGCGATTATCCCGTCGTCCATGCCCCAATCATCCTGTCCCGGAGCTCGCATGCGAACAGTGCGCGGCCGAGTACGTCGGTTACGTGCCCTTGGCGCCTGGGTAATCGGCAGAATACGGGCCTAGATCGCCAACTGGATCACCCAGGTGTGCCCCCCACCACCGGAGGACCCCGATGCAGCTTTCCCGGGTCGCCATCGCGGCCGTGTTCTTGGTCGTCGGGGCGCTCATCCTGATCCCCATGCTGATGGACAACTCGTCGCCGTCACAGCTGACGAGCGCCACCCCTTCACCTCAGGGCACGGTGTCCCCCTCGGTCTCACCGTCCAAGCCCTCCAAGACGCCCACGCAGAAACCGAGCCCCACCCGGTCGACCAAGAACCCGGTGACGCCCCCCGCGCCGTCGGTGACGCCCGCCGCGCCGCTGCGAGTCTCCATCGGCACCGTCCGGTGCCCCGGTCGCAGCGTGCTCGTCTCGGTCACCAACAACGGCGACGGAACGGAGGACTACGCGATCACCACGGACGGCTCGATCTCCGTCGCCGACCGCATCGCGCCCGGCACCACCCGCAGGTCCACCCTGACCGTCAAGGAGGACCACGCGACGACCATCGCCGTCACCTGGCACAACCTCCCGGTCAAGAGCCTGGACCGTACGGCGCACTGCGTCCGCAACGCCCCGGGCCACGCGCTGCCGCACACCGGCCCGGACAGCGGGATGATCGTCGCCAGGATCGCGACCGGCGTCGCCGCCATGCTCACCGGCCTGATCATCTTCTGGTACGGCCGGCTGTGGCCGGGCCGCCGCGAGAAGATGTTCGAGGACAGGAAGTAATCGCCCGCCGCCCGTGGGCTCCAAGGCGTCAGCGCGACGCGGTGGCCGCCTTCTGCACGGCCGCCGCGACCTCGTGGGCGACGTCCGCGTGGAAGACGCTGGGCACGATGTAGTTCGGGCCGAGCTCCTCGTCCGTCACGACCTCGGCCAGGGCGCGGGCGGCCGCGAGCAGCATGTCCTGGGTGACCGTACGGCTCTGCGCGTCGAGCAGGCCGCGGAAGACGCCCGGGAACGCCAGCACGTTGTTGATCTGGTTGGGGTAGTCGCTCCGGCCCGTGGCGACCACCGCGGCGTGCTCACGCGCCACCGCCGGGTCGACCTCCGGGTCGGGGTTGGCCAGTGCGAACACCACGGCGCCCTCGTTCATCGTGGCGACGTCCTCACCGGTGAGGATGCCGGGCGCCGAGACGCCGACGAAGACGTCCGCACCGCGCACCGCGCCGTGCAGGTCGCCGGTGTAGCCGTCGGCGTTGGTGTTGTCGGCGATCCAGCGCAGCGACTCGTCGAGGTCGTCACGGCCGCCGTGCACCGCGCCGTGGTAGTCGCAGACGACGACGTGCTTGGCGCCGGCGTGCAGCAGGAGCTTCAGCACGGCGGTGCCCGCGGCGCCTGCGCCGGCCATCGTGATGCGGACGTCGGCGAGGTCCTTGCCGACCACGCGCAAGGCGTTCATGAGCGCGGACAGCACGACGATCGCGGTGCCGTGCTGGTCGTCGTGGAACACCGGGATGTCCAGCAGGTCCCGCAGCCGCCGCTCGACCTCGAAGCAGCGCGGCGCGGAGATGTCCTCAAGGTTGATACCGCCGAACGCCGGCGCGATGATCTGCACCGTACGGACCAGCTCGTCGGTGTCCTGGGTGTCCAGGCAGATCGGCCATGCGTCGATGCCGGCGAACCGCTTGAACAGCGCGGCCTTGCCCTCCATCACCGGCAGTGCCGCCTCCGGTCCGATGTTGCCCAGGCCGAGCACGGCCGAGCCGTCGGTGACCACCGCGACGCTGTTGCGCTTGATGGTCAGGCGGCGTACGTCCTCGGGGTTACGGGCGATCGCCAGTGAGACCCGCGCGACCCCCGGGGTGTAGGCCATGGACAGCTCGTCGCGGTTGCGCAGCGGCACCTTCGACTGCATCTCGATCTTGCCGCCGAGGTGCATGAGGAACGTCCGGTCGCTGACCTTGTGGATCGTCACGCCGTCGACCTGCTCCAGCGCGTCGACGATCTCCTGGGCGTGGTCGGTGTCACGGGTGGCGCAGGTGACGTCGATGCGCAGCTTGTCGTGCGCGGCGGGGGTGAGGTCGAGGGCGGTGACGATGCCACCGGCGTGCTCCACCGCGCCGGTGAGCTGGCTCACCGCCCGGCCGCCCGCCGCGACCTCGAGGCGTACGGTGATCGAGTAGGACACGCTGGGCACGGTCGCCACGTCAGCTGCTCCTTTGCCAGGTCCGGGGGGCTCCGCCCGCCATGGTGTCACTCACCGCGAGGCGTCCGGCCCGCAGGGCTGGTCTTCTAGGGGATGGCGAGCGCGGCCGTCACGATGATGTCGGCACAGGCCGCCGCCGCCAGCCGGGTACTGTCGATGACCAGATCATAGAGCGCCGGATCGGCTGGATCGGCGCGATAGAAGTGCTTCACGTAGGCGGTACGGGCCCGATCGTTGTCCTCGAGAAGCCGCTCGGCGTCCTCGGCGGACAGGTCCATGGACTCGCGCACGTTCGCCAGACGCCGCTTCTTCGGGCCGTCGAGGCGTACGTGCAGGGCGGTTGGATGGCCCGCCAGCACCAGCTGTGAGGCCCGGCCGAGGATGACGCCGCCGCCGTGCTCGGCGATCTCCTTGATCACCTTCTCGGTCCGGACGAGGAACTCCTCGTCCGGCACGAAGTGCCGTGGGGGCAGGTAGGAGTCCATGCCGCCGAGCGTGATGTTCGGCAGCCGCGCGGCGTTGGACAGGATGCGGCCGAGACCGTGCTCGGTACGGTCGTCATGGGCGAGCGCCTCTTCCAGCGTGCACCCGATGTCGGCCGCGACCGTGTAGGGGATCGCGCGGTCGACGAAGGGCGTGCCAAGACGCTCGGCGACCGTGGGGCCGATGACGCTGCCCCCCGCGCCGAACGTCGCGGAGACCGTCACGACGCCGGCCATAACAGGATGATTCCCGCCCAGCGCCGGTCAGAACAGCGCGGACGCGAGCCTGCGCCGCGCCTTTCCCACGCGGGGGTCGTCCGGCGGGAGCACCTCGAACAGCGCCAGCAGGTGCTTGCGCACCGACTCGCGCTCGTCCCCGGAGGTCCGGCGCACGGCGCCGATCAGCCGGTCGAACGCCTCGTCCACCCGTCCCTCGACGAGGTCGAGATCGGCGACGCTGATCTGTGCCGCCGCGTCGTCGGGCCGGTCGGCGGCCTCCTTGCGTGCCTGCCGCGGGTCGTACGCCTCGACCCGGCGCTGCAGCTCGACGAGTGCCAGGCCGCTCTTGGCGTACGTGTCGTTCGGCCGCGTCTCGAGGATCTTCCCGAACGCACTCGCGGCCGCATCGAGATCGCCACGCTGCAGGGCGGCCTCCGCCTGGTCCTGCGCGGGGTCGCCGGCCGGCTGCGGCGCCTCGCCGTTGGCCGGCTCGGCCGCGCCGGCGCCCTCGGGCATCAGGCCCTGCTCGCGCAGCGCGTCGAAGAGCTGATCCAGCACCTGGCGTACCTGCGGCTCGGGCGCGGCACCGTTGAGCACGGGCAGCATCTGCCCGGCGACCACGGCGGCGACGAACGGGATGCCCTGCACGCCCATGCGGCTGAGCTGCTGGCCCAGGCCGGGGTTCGCGTCGATGTCGACCTTGGCGAGCACCCAGCGGCCGGCCGCCTCGTTCGCGAGCTTCTCCAGGATCGGGCCGAGCTGCTTGCACGGCTGGCACCAGTCGGCCCAGAAGTCGACGAGCACCGGCACCGTACGCGACCGGTCGATGACCTCCGCGTTGAACGTCGCGTCGGTCACGTCGATGACGGAAGAGGAACCGCTCGCGGCGGCCGGGCGCTGCTGCGCCCGCTTCGCCGCGGCCTGGCGGGCGCCCAGATCCACGGCGCCGTGCAACGAGAAGTCCGATGACGTCATGCATCCATCCTGCCGCATACACCGTCGAATGCGTACGAGCGGTCACCCGGTTGCCCATCGGCCGCCTCGACGGAGGGCGGCCGCCTCATCAGAAGCGGGCGGGCTCAGAATAGCTCCCCCACTCCTCGCGGAGCGCGCCGCAGATCTCGCCCAGAGTGGCCTCCACCCGTGCGGCGTCGAGCATGGCGGGGATGAGGTTGTCCTGGGTACGGGCGACCTCGGTCATCCGGGCCAGCGCCGCGTCGACGGCGGCCTGGTCACGGTCGGCCCGGCGGCTCGCCAGGACGCGGTTCTGCTCGCGCTCGACCTCATGGCTGACCCGGAGGATCTCCAGCGGCTCCTCGATGCTCTGGGTGTGGCAGTTGACCCCGACGATCTTCTTCTCGCCCTTTTCGAGCTGCTTCTGGTAGGTGAAGGCGGCGTCGGCGATCTCGGCCATGAACCAGCCCTCCTCGACGCCGCGCAGGATCCCGCCGGTCATCGAGCCGTCGGGGCTCATGTCCTTGATCCGCGCGAAGATCTCCTCGGCCTCGGCCTCGATGCGGTCGGTGAGCTCCTCGACGTACCAGGAGCCGCCCAGGGGGTCGACGACGTTGACGACGCCGGTCTCCTCCATGATCACCTGCTGGGTGCGCAGGGCGATCTCGGCGGCCTTCTCGCTCGGCAGCGCCAGCACCTCGTCCAGGGCGTTGGTGTGCAGCGAGTTGGTGCCGCCGAGGACCGCGGCGAGCGCCTCCACCGCGGTGCGCACGACGTTGTTGTCGGGCTGCTGCGCGGTCAGCGACACCCCGGCGGTCTGCGTGTGGAAGCGCAGCCACTGCGCCCTCTCGGAGGTCGCGCCGTAGACGTCGCGCAGCCAGCGGGCCCAGATCCGGCGGGCGGCGCGGAACTTGGCGATCTCCTCGAAGAAGTCGACGTGGGAGTCGAAGAAGAACGACAGGCCCGGCGCGAACGTGTTGACGTCGAGTCCGCGCGACAGGCCCAGCTCGACGTAGCCGAAGCCGTCGGCCAACGTGAAGGCGAGCTCCTGCGCGGCCGTCGAGCCCGCCTCGCGGATGTGGTAGCCGGACACGCTGAGCGGCTTGTACGCCGGGATCTCGGCCGCGCAGTACTCCATCAGGTCGCCGATGAGGCGCAGGTGCGGCTCGGGTGCGAACAGCCACTCCTTCTGCGCGATGTACTCCTTGAAGATGTCGGTCTGCAGCGTGCCGTCCAGGCCGCGGATGTCCGTGCCCTGCCGCTCGGCCGCGACGAGGTACATGCAGAAGATCGGCACGGCGGGGCCGGAGATCGTCATCGACGTCGTGGTCTCGCCGAGCGGAATGCCGTCGAAGAGCAGGTCCATGTCGGCGGCCGAGTCGATCGCGACGCCGCAGTGGCCGACCTCGCCCAGCGACTTCGGCTCGTCGGAGTCGCGGCCCATCAGGGTGGGCATGTCGAAGGCGACCGACAGCCCGCCTCCTCCGGCGGCGAGGATCATCTTGTAGCGCTCATTCGTCTGCCGCGCGTTGCCGAACCCGGCGAACTGCCGGATGGTCCAGGACCGCCCGCGGTAGCCGGTGGCGTACAGACCGCGGGTGTAGGGGAACTCCCCCGGCCAGCCGATGCGCTCGAACCTGGGGTCGTCGGCCGGCGGTCCGTACACCGGCTCGACCTCGGTGCCCGACAGCGTCGTGAAGTCGGCCTCCCGCTTGCGCGAAGCGTCGAACCGCTCCTGCCAGCGACGGCGCCCCTCCTCGATGTCCTTCATGTCCATGGGCACGCTCCTCCGTGTCTCCTCCAGGGTACTAGGACGTCCTAGTATTTGGGGAAGGGGAAACCGGGGGCGGCCTGAAAGAGGCCGGGGCGCTAGTCCTGGAAGTCGCCCGCGTCGATACGCAGCGCGCGCAGCACGTCGAAGATCTTTCCCTGGTCGCCGGCGCCGTAGACGCCGAGGCCGAAGTCGGCGGCCATGAGGTCGCGCGTGGCACGCTCCACGGTGTCCCGGCCGCTGTCGGTGATCTCCGCCAGCACGCCACGGCCGTCGCGCGGGTTGGGGCGCCGGTGGACGTAGCCCTGCCGCTCCAGCCGGTCGATCGTGTTGGTCACGCTGGTCGGGTGCACCATCAGCCGCTCACCGATCTTGGACAGCGGAAGCGCGCCGGATTTGCTGAACGTCAGCAGCACCAGCGCCTCATAGCGGGCGAAGGTCAGCTCGTACGGTCTCAGCAGGGCGTCGAGCTCGGCGATGAGGATCGCCTGGGCTCGCATGATCGATGTCACCGCGAGCATGGCGGGTGAGTGCCCCCAGCGGCGTTCCCAGAGGTCCCCGGCGCGGGCGATGGGGTCGAAGGCGAGGTTGAGCGGCTTGGCCACCCGGACACGTTAGCGCCTGCCTGCCGGCGGCTGAGCTGGCATCCGACATTACGGACTATATCCACAATTGTTTCCCGCGTACTCCCCGAATCATTGTCGGCGACACCGGCGGCCCTACAACGCTGACAGTCATCACCAAGGCAAGTTATAGTTCCGTTGTCGGTGTGTGCGGCGACGGCAAAGGGGGGCGTCGACGCAGCCGTTCATCGGGCTGATCCGTTCCGTCCTCGAGCACACACCGCGATTTCGGGGGGTAGTAAATGATCGCGGATTTTTCCACGATCGTGGCACGGAACATGGGAATCCGCCACAGGGGGCGGTGGATCCTGCGTCCCACCACGTTCGGCATCACCTCAGGGGTGGTCGGCCTGGCCGGTCCGCCCTGTTCGGGCAGGTCTGCCCTGCTGGAGACCCTTGCGACCCTGCACCGGCCCAGCGTGGGCGAGCTGGAGCTACTGGGGCACGACGTGACCGGGCCGGCCGGCCAGCGCGCCGTACGTGCCCGGCTGGGCCTTCTGCCCGATCAGTTCGGCTGGGCCGCGGGCGTGACGGCTCGCGAGTTCGTGTCCTATGCCGCCTATTTCAAAGCCACGCCGAACCACGCGGTCGATGCGATTTTGGAACGATTTGAATTGTCCGATGCCGCGGAATTGGAGATGGACATGCTCCCCGCGGATCTGCGGCTGCGTGCGGGGCTCGCGGCCACTTGTGTGCATCGGCCGGATCTGGTGTTCCTGGACGAACCACTGCGTTCCATCGCGGAACCGGAACGCGACGAACTCATCGGCCTGGTGCGCGAACTCGCCCCGGCCGTGGTCGTGACCGCACCGGACCCGGCGGAGCTGACGGGGTGGTGCGACCGGGTGTTCACCATCGCCCGTGCGCGCCTCATCGAGTCACTGGAGGTCTCTCGATCGTGGTCCCGGGTGCCGGCCGGTGTCTGACCTGGGGCGGGTGCTGCGGATCGATGCCCGCCGCACCGCCCCGTTCCTGGCCGTCCCGGCTCTGGCGCTGCTCGGCGCCGTGGCGGCCTGGCGTGCGCTGCTGCCCGGCGTCGCCTACTGGGACGACGCCGTCGCCGCGCTGTTCGCCTCGGTCCGCGTCCTGGGTCCCGCGTCGGCGGCGCTCGCCGCGTGGGTGGCGCTGCGCGAGCACCGCCTCGGCTATCTTCGCGGCCTGAGCGCGCGCTCACCCGCGCTCGGGCCGCTGCTCGACCTCATGCTGCTCGGCGTCGTCACGCTGACCGCGTACGCCGCGGTGGCGACCGTCGTCGTCATCAAGACCCTGCTCCACGTGGAGCAGGGTCACCCTCAGGTGGCCGGCCTGCTGGCCGGTGCGCTCACGCTGCTCGTCTACACGGTGATCGGCTATCTCGCGGGCCGTGCGGTGCCCCGACTGCCCACGGTCGCGGCGGCCGCCGCCGTCACCTACCTGTGGGGGGTCGCGCGCCCGGGCACCTGGACGTACCTCCTGCCCCCGCCGGGCGTCGAGCACATCCATCCGTTCGCGGGCCTGCGCACCGAGCTCCTCGCCGCCCAGGCGCTGTGGTCGCTCGGCCTGGGCGCGCTGCTCGTGACGTGCCATCTGCTGGCGCTGACCCGGCGGGCGCGGCTCGCGTTCCCGATCGTCGCGGCCGCCGCCGTCATCGTCATCACCACCCTGTGGATCCACGCCCAGCAGCGCGCGCCACTGGCGCCGCGCGCCTTCGAGTACTCCTGCCGCCAGTGGCCGCTGACCGTGTGCGTCCACCCGGCGCTGCGTACGGCGCTGCCGTCGCTGGAGGCCGCGCTGACCCCTCTCGCCACGCGACTGAGCGGCACGCCGGGCCGGTTCACGCGGGTCGAGCACCGGCCCGACAACGACTTCCCGCGTCCGGCGCGCGGTGTGGTCTACATCCACCTCAGCGATCTTTCGCCGGGGTACGAACACCGCGCCGAGCAGGAGATCCAGATCAGCCTGCTCGACGCGCGCACCTGCGGGAACCCCACGCACGCCACGGGTGTGCGCTACACCGCGCTGGTCTCGGCGTGGCTGCTCGACGAGGCGCCGCCGCGGCTGACCGACGTCACGGCCGCGCGCGCCTTCGCCGCCTGGGCCGAGGCGCGGCGGCGCCACTGGCTGCGCACCCACTACCTGCGCTATCACTCCTGCACCCTGCGCGGCCGCGACTTCCGTGTGGTGTGAGCCCGCGGCGGCCGGCTTGCCGAAGACGATCGCCGGGCCGGGGTACCCGAACGCGCCGGGCGCCGTACGTGCCCGAAGGCCGCGTAGAGGCTTTCGACGGCCTGCCTCCGGTGCCCTGTCATCCTCAAGGAGCATCACGCTCGTCGCCGATGTTGACTAGGGTCAGGCCGTGGACTGGAGCATGCTGACATGCGCCCGCAAGGGCCACATCACCTACGCGCCGGACGAGGCCGCCCTGCGCGACCGGCTGCACGTCCAGACGCCGGCCGGCGACGCCTGGCGCTGCCTGCGCTGCGGCACCTACGTCCACGGTGAGCCGCACGGGCACGGGCCTGCCGAGCAGGCCCCGCTGGTCATGCGCGGACGTGAGCTGCGCGACGCGTTCATCATGCGGTTCTTCGCGCTCGAACGCGTGATCCGCGGCCTGGTGATCGTGGCGGCCGCGTACGGCGTGTGGCGGTTCTCCGCGCACCGGGGCTCCATCCAGAAGATCTTCGAAAAGGACATCCCGCTGCTGAAGCCGCTGGCGCGCCAGGTCGGCTGGGACCTCGACAACTCCCACGTCGTGGAGAGCATCCGCCACGTCTTCAGCGTCAAGTCCAGCACCCTGACCTGGTTCGCGGTCGGGCTGCTCGCCTACGCCCTCGTCGAGCTGATCGAGGCCGCCGGATTGTGGCTGCTCAAGCGGTGGGGTGAGTACTTCGCCGTGG
>DASQPY010000642.1:0-6669 GCA_035643735.1 Actinoallomurus sp.
CTGCGCGAGCTGGCGCTGCCGCACATGGAGGACCTCTACGAGGTGACCCACGAGAACGTCCAGCTCGCCGTCCTCAGCGAGCACAAGGCGCTCTACCTCGAGCGCCTGCGCGGTCCCCGTTCGGTGCCGATCGTGACCAGGGTGGCCGCCGAGCTGCCGCTGCACGCGACCGGCGTGGGCCGGGTGCTGCTCGCCTACGCGACCGAGGCGTTCGCCGACGAGGTGCTCGCCGAGGGCCTGAGCCCGCACACCCCGCACACCACCACCGACCCCGCCCGGCTGCGGGCCTGCCTGGCCGAGGTGCGCCGGACCGGGTACGCGGTCACCAACGAGGAGATGACCCTCGGCTCCTGCTCGGTCGCCGCGCCGGTGCGGGACGCCGCGGGCGAGGTGCTGGCCGCGTTGTCGCTGGTCACCCGGCGGCAGGGCGCGGACCTGCGGCGGCTCGTGCCGGCCGTGCTCGCCGCGGCGCGCGCGTTGTCGCACGATGTCGCCACCCATGGTGGTTCCACTGAATGGAAGGATCTCGCCTGACACTCGCGATCGGGGCATCAGGATTCTTACGCGTCAGCGAAAGTAGGGACGGATGCGCACCAAGGTTGCGATCGCCGGGGCGGGCCCCGCCGGTCTGCTGCTCTCTCACCTGCTGCATCTTCGCGGCATCGACTCGGTCGTCCTGGAGACCCGGGACCGCGGATACGTCGAGAAACGGCAGCGGGCCGGCATGCTCGAGCAGGGCACGGTGGACGTGCTGCGGCACAGCGGCGTGGGCCGGCGCCTCGACCGTGAGGGCCTGACCCACCAGGGTCTGGAGCTGCGGTTCGGCGGTGTCGCACACCGCATCCCGCTGACCGAGCTGACCTCAGGGCGCACGGTCACCATCTACGCGCAGACCGAGATCGTGAAGGATCTGATCGCCGCCCGGCTGGCGGACGGCGGTGACATCCGCTTCGACACCGAGGTGATCGGGGTCGACCCCGTCGCCCCGTCGGTGACCTACCGGCAGGACGGCGTGACGCACATCCTCGAATGCGACGTCATCGCGGGATGCGACGGCTTCCACGGAGTCAGTCGCCACGCCGTGCCGGGACTGCGGACGTACGAGCGCGAGTACCCCTTCAGCTGGCTGGGCGTACTCGCCGAGGTGCCGCCGTCGACCGAGGAACTGATCTACGCCTACAGTGAGCGGGGCTTCGCGCTGCACAGCCTGCGCTCCGAGCGGATCAGCCGTCTCTACCTGCAGGTCGACCCGGACGACGACATCGAGGCGTGGCCCGACGACCGGATCTGGACCGAGCTGCGGGCGAGGTTCGCGACCACCGACGGGTGGGAGCTGCGGGACGGACCGATCCTGGAGAAGTCCATCACCCCGATGCGGAGCTTCGTCGCCGAACCGATGCGGTACGAGCGGCTGTTCCTCGCCGGGGACGCCGCGCACATCGTGCCGCCGACCGGCGCCAAGGGCCTCAACCTCGCCATCTCCGACGTCACCGTGCTGGCCGAGGCGCTGGGCGCCTGGTACGACTCCGGTTCGGAGGCACTGCTCGACGCCTACTCCGCCACGTGCCTCAAACGCGTGTGGGGGGCCCAGCACTTCGCCTCGTGGATGACCACGCTGCTGCACAAGGACCCGGCGCAGGACGCCTTCGGGCACCGTCAGCAGCTCTCCCACCTGGAGTACCTCGCGGCGTCGAAGGCGGCCGCGACCAGCCTGGCGGAGAACTACGTCGGCGTGGCGCCCACCCTCTGAGACGCGGCGGTCCACGCCTCGGGAAATCACGTTGTCCCGCCGTCCGGCGCGCACGTACCTTCGGACCCGTGATCTCCACGTCCCAGGCGCTGACCTTCGGTCTCGCCTCTCTGATCATCATCGTGATCCCCGGCCCGAGCGTGCTCTTCGTGGTCGGCCGGGCCCTGGCGTACGGCCGCCGTACCGCCCTCGTCTCCGTCATCGGCAACGAGGTGGGCGCCCTCGCCGTGGTCGTCGCCGTCGCGTTCGGCGTCGGCGCGGTGGTCGAACGCTCCATGCTGGTCTTCACGGCGATCAAGCTGTGCGGCGCGGCGTACCTCGTCTTCCTCGGCGTCCGTGCGCTGCTGCGGGGCCGCGGTCACGCAGGCGCACAGGACGCACCGGCGGAGCGGGGCGGCTGGCGGGCCGCCGTCGACGGGTTCCTGGTCGGGGTGGCGAACCCCAAGACCGTGGTGTTCTTCGCCGCGGTGCTGCCGCAGTTCGTCGACCGCGGACGCGGCGGCGTCCCCGCGCAGATGCTCGCGCTCGGCCTCATCTTCGTCATCATCGCGCTGGTCTGCGACTCGGCCTGGAGCCTGGCCGCCAGCGGGGCGCGTGCCTGGTTCGGCCGCTCACCGCGGCGGCTCCGGCTGGTCGGGGGAGCGGGTGGCCTCGCCATGATCGGCCTCGGCATCGGCGTCGCCGTCACCGGCCGCAAGGCGTGAGTCACCACCGACATGACGCTCGTGGTCACCCTGCCCTACGCCCATCCGGACGACTGTCCGAGCCGGGTCAGGCGAAGACGCCGTCGGGTGGGGGTGGTGACGGGCGGGCGGTCGCGTCGGTGACCGGTCGCGCTCCGGCGGTGAACTTCGTCAGCTCCTCTCCGTGCAGCACCCGGCCGGGGAAGGGGTCGCCCGCGGCCCGGCGGGTCAGGCCGGCCACCGGTGGCTCCCCGCGCCCGGCGACCAGGACCAGGTTGCCGAACCGGCGGCCCCGCAGCACCGCCGGGTCGGCGATGAGACAGGCCTCCGGCAGGACCGCCCGGAGCGTCGCCACCTGGGCCCGGGCGAACGCCAGGGGCGCGCCGTCGGTGAGGTTCGCGGCGAACAGGCCCCCCGCCCGCAGGGTGCGCGCGGCGGCGGTGAAGAACTCCACCGACGTCAGGTGGGCCGGACAGCGGCCGCCGGCGTACACGTCGCTGACGACCAGGTCGAAGGCGTCCTCCGGGGCGCGCGTGAGGATCTCGCGGGCGTCGCCGGTCCGGATCCGGATCCGGGCTGCGCGCTCCAGCGGAAGCCGCCGGCGTACGAGGTCGACGAGGGCGGCGTCGATCTCGACCACCTGCTGGGAGGAGCGCGGCCGGGTCGCGGCGACATAGCGCGCCAGCGTCAGGCCCCCGCCACCGAGGTGCAGGACCCGCAGTGGCCGCCCGGCCGGGGCGGCGAGGTCGGTCACGTGGCCGAGCCGCCGGACGTACTCGAAGTCGAGATAGGCCGGATCGTCGAGGTCCACGTGGGACTGTGGCGTGCCGTTCACCACGAGAGTCCACGAGCGCGGCCGGTCGGCGTCCGGCACGAGCTCGGCGACGCCCGAGTCGACCTTCTCCTCGACGCGGGCCGGACGCTGTCGGTGTGCCATCGCTCCAGTATCGACGACCCGCGAAGGCGTGAGTGACTTGTCACACTCCGGAGGGATTGAGGAGACTCTCACCGGGCGTATAGTTAGTTAGCACTAAACAACATTTATGTCACGAAACTCAGGAGCCCGCCCTCCATGACAACGCCCGCCCAGACGCACAGACGAGCGGAGCAGACGAAACCCCTCGGGTCGCACTACAAGTGGATCGCCCTGTCGAACACCACGCTCGGTGTCCTGATGGTGACGATCAACCAGTCGATCGTCCTCATCGCGCTGCCGAACATTTTCAACGGAATCGGGCTCAATCCCCTCGATTCCGGTAACACGAGTTACCTGCTGTGGATGATGATGGGCTTCTTGGTCGTCACCGCCGTCCTGGTGGTGTCGTTCGGCAAGCTCGGCGACATGTACGGCAGGGTCCGCATGTACAACCTCGGCTTCGCTGTGTTCACCGTCTGTTCGATCCTGCTCTCGGTGAGCTGGATGCAGGGTGCGTCGGGGGCGCTGTGGTTGATCGGCTGGCGCATCGTCCAGGGAGTCGGCGGCGCGTTGCTGTTCGCGAACTCCACGGCGATCATCACCGACGCCTTCCCCGCCACCCGGCGCGGCACGGCGCTGGGCATCAACGCCATCGCCGCCATCGCGGGGTCCTTCATCGGCCTGATCCTCGGCGGCGTCCTGGGGCCGGTCAACTGGCACTGGATCTTCCTCGTCTCGGTGCCGGTCGGCGTCTTCGGCACCTTCTGGGCCTACATCAAGCTGCACGACACCGGTGTGCGGAAGAAGGCCAAGATCGACTGGTGGGGCAACCTGACCTTCGCCGTCGGCCTCATCGCCATACTCGTCGGCATCACGTACGGCCTTCAGCCGTACGGCGGCCACACGATGGGCTGGACCAACCCCGCGGTGCTGGGCGCGCTCATCGGCGGCGTCGTCGTCCTGATCGTCTTCCTGATCATCGAGAGCAAGGTCAAGGAGCCGCTGTTCCGCCTGTCGCTCTTCCGCGACCGCACCTTCGCCGCCGGCAACCTCGCCAGCCTGCTGACCGCGCTCGGCCGTGGTGGCCTGCAGTTCATGCTGATCATCTGGCTGCAGGGCATCTGGCTGCCGCAGCACGGATACAAGTTCGAGGACACCCCGCTGTGGGCGGGTATCTACATGATCCCGCTGACCGTCGGCTTCCTCCTGGCGGCGCCGCTGTCCGGCATGCTGTCGGACAAGCTCGGCCACCGGTACTTCACCGTCGGCGGCACGCTCATCACCGCGGCGAGCTTCGCACTGCTGCTGGCAATCCCGGTGAACTTCTCCTACGGGATCTTCGCCGTGCTGCTGGTCATCAACGGCATCGGCTCCGGCATGTTCGCCTCCCCCAACCGCGCGGAGATCATGAACGCGGTCCCGCCGGACCAGCGCGGCGTCGGCGCGGGTATGAACGCGACCTTCATGAACGCCTCGATGGTGCTGTCCATCGGAATCTTCTTCAGCCTGATGGTCGTCGGCCTCTCCCACAGCCTGCCGACGACGATGCACGACGGCCTCGTCGCGCAGGGCGTCCCGGACCAGGCGGCGCAGACGGTCGCTCACCTGCCGCCGATCGCCGTGCTGTTCGCCGCCTTCCTCGGCTACAACCCGATGCAGCAGCTTCTCGGCCCCCAGCTGGACCACCTCCCGGCCGGCCACGCCTCCTATCTGACCGGCCGGAGCTTCTTCCCGCACCTGATCACGGAGCCGTTCCACCAGGGCCTGGTGATCGCGTTCCTGTTCGCCATCGTGGCCTGCCTCATCGCCGCGTTCGCGTCGCTGCTGACCAAGCGCCGCAAGTCCGCCCAGCACGAGTCCGTCGGCTCGGAGCTGGCGGGTGTGGCCGGCGATGCCGATGGCGGGATCAGCGAGCTCAACACGCCGCACATGTCGCCGAACGGCTCAGGACCCTCGCCCGGCGAGGCGTTCGTGCACGAGGGCACCGGCAGCCAGGGCTCACACGGTGTCGAGGGATTCGTCCACGACGGCATGGGCAAGCCCGTGTCGTACGCCGCGATCACGATCGCCGGTCCCGACGGCCGCCAGCTCGGACGCACCAACACCGGCGAGGACGGGCGCTATGCCTTCCAGGCGCCTCCAGGGGACTATCTCGTGATCATTACCGCACCCGGGTGGTCTCCGGAGGCGGCCACGGTCCTGGTCGGTTCCTCCGGGGCGGTGCAGGACTTCGTCCTCGTCCCCGACGAGGCCGGCCCGACCGGTGAGATGCGGGGCGTCGTCCGGTCCCCGGACGGGCTGCCGCTCGGCGGCATCGCGACCACGGTCACCGACGAGACCGGCGAGGTCGTCGCGACGACGACGACCGGTCCCGACGGGTCCTACCACCTCACCGGTCTCGCGGACGGGCACTACACGCTCGTCGCCGCCGGGCACCGCCCGGCGACGGTCGTGGTCCAGGTCGGAGCGGACGAGCCCGCCACCGTACGCGTGGCGCTGGGCGAATGAACACCGGAACTGCGCAGGCGGCGACGGCAGGGCGGCTCAAGCTCGCCATGACCGCTCTCACCCGCCGGCTCCGCAAGGACTGGCCGGACGAGCTGACGCCCAGCCGCGTGACCGCGCTGGCCACCGTGGCGGCCGGCGAGCCGCTCGCCGTCGGTGAGCTGGCCAAGCGGATGGGGGTCAGCACGCCGACGGTCTCCCACATCGTCGACGCGCTGGACAAACAGGGCCTCATCGCCCGGCTGCCGGACCCGCACGACCGGCGGATCTGCCGGCTCACCACGAGCGATGCCGGCGCGGAGCTGCTGGAAGAACTGAGCAGGCGCACCACGGGCATCCTCGCGGACCGGATCCATCAGCTGTCGCCTGCCCAGCAGAGCGCCATCGAGGCCGCGCTGCCCGCCCTCGAGGCACTCGCGGCAGCGCCGGACTAAGCCGAAATCGGAGGAAGAACATTCATGGTGGAGAACACGGCGCTCCGTGAGACGCTCGTCGTCTTCGGCACCGTCCGGCGGACCGAGGGCCCCCCGGTTTCCGGGGCCGTGGTGACGCTGGCCGACATGGCCGGTCGCAAGATCGGTTCGGCCTACACCGGCCCGGACGGTGAGTATCGCCTCAGCGTCAGCAACGGTGGCACGTACCTGATCATCGCCTCCGCGCAGGGGCACGAGCCGATCGCCTCGCTCGTCGCGGTCGGAGACGAGACGGTCCGTCACGACATGACCGTGGCCGGCGTCGGCGGGCTCACCGGGACGGTACGCATCGCCGGCACCGGACGGCCGGTGGCCAACGCCACCATCACCGTCACCGATGTC
>DASQPY010000643.1:0-4275 GCA_035643735.1 Actinoallomurus sp.
AGGGCCGAGGTCGGGCGCAACGGTCGTTCGCCCTGGAACGCGGTCATGGGCCTGGTGACGGCCAGTCTCCGGGTGGCGATCGGCGAGGCTCGAACGGGGTGCGTCAACGGTTCGCCAGCGGGCCCGGGCCGACTCGATCAACGTGAACGCCTTTACCAGCCCGACGCCCCCCGCCAACAGCGCTCGTGGTCAACACACCTGGAGCCACTCGCGCGGGCGCCTGTCCGCGCCGGTGGGGTCGCAGGGTGGTGCCGGCTGGTGGAGTGGCTGGTGGTGCGGCCTGGCTCCGTCCGAGGAGTTCCGCCGCCTGTGCCCCGCCCGCCTGTGCCCCCCGTCCGTGCCGCGTCCGTCCGTGCCGCGTCCGTCCGTGCCCCGCCCTGGGGGCCGAGCCCACTTGTCCAGCGCAGGGCAGGGTGGGAGGAAGGCGGGCGGGGCGGTTGTGGATAACTCACACACGGGTGAGGGTGCGGTTCACCAGTGGTGGGAGGTCGCGTACCGTCTTGGCCAGTTCGCGCAGGTCGCCGTTGACCAGGGCCTGCGGGCCGTCGCACAGGGCGGCCTCCGGATGCGGGTGGACGTCGATGATCACGCCGTCGGCACCCACCGCGATCGCCGCCCGGGTCAGGGGCAGGACCAGTTCCCGGTGGCCGCCCGAATGCGACGGGTCGATGATGACCGGCAGGTGGGACAGCCGCTGCGCGACCGGTACGGCCGAGATGTCCAGGGTGTTCCGCGTCGCCTTCTCGAAGGTGCGGATGCCGCGCTCGCACAGCACGATGTCGAGGTTGCCGCGCTGCGCGATGTACTCCGCCGCCATCAGCCACTCCTCGATGGTCGCGTTGAAGCCGCGCTTGAGCATCACGGGCTTCCCGGACCCGCCGACCGCCTGCAGGAGGGCGAAGTTCTGCATGTTGCGCGTACCGACCTGGAGCATGTCGGCGTACGAGGCGACCAGCCCGACGTCGTGCGCGTCCACGACCTCCGTCACGATCGGCATACCCGTCTCCGAACGTACGTCGGCCAGGATCCGCAGGCCCTTCTCGCCCAGCCCCTGGAAGGCGTACGGAGAGGTGCGCGGCTTGAACGCCCCGCCGCGCAGCAGCGTCGCCCCCGCGGCCTGCGCCATCTGCGCGGCCTCCAGCGTCTGCTCCGGTGTCTCCACCGCGCACGGCCCGGCGATGAGCGTCATCGTGTCCGGCCCGATCGGCACCCCGCCGACACGTACGACCGAGCGGTCCGGGTGGTTCTCGCGGCTGACCAGCTTGTACGGGACCGAGATCCGTACGACGTCGGCCACCCCGCGCATCCCGCGCAGGTTGAGCGTGCCGAACTGCTCCACGTCGCCGACCAGGCCGATGATCGTGCGGTTGACGCCCCGGCTCACGAACGCCTCACCGCCCGCCGTCTCGACGCGTGTGACGACGGCCTGGACATCTGCTTCATCGGCCTCGGCGGCCATGACGACGACCATGCTGCTCCCTCTTCCAGAAACGACGAATGCCCCGGGCCAGATGGCCCGGGGCATTCGTCAGCGGTTGCCTTTAGTGCAGCGTCTTCCTGGCAGCCGCCCGTGACCCGGGCCCGCCATAGGTAAAGGAGAAGACGTTGCTCACGCCGCACACAGTAGCCGATTCCGAGCGGGGCGTGTGCCGGAGGGGTCGGCCGGCCGTCTCCGTACGCGGGTGGCAGGATGGCCGGCGATGAGGAAGCGCCAGGGGATACGCGATGGCTCCTGACGGGCAACTCCCGCCGGGGCAGTACGTCCCGCAAGGCTGGCCGACCCTGCACTACGGGCCGGTGCCGAAGTTCCGCCCGGAGCGATGGGACCTGCGCGTGCAGGGCGCCACGGCCTCCGGGGAGGAGGGCCGGTGGAACTGGGCCGAGTGGGACGCGATGCCGCGGGACCAGGTGATGGCCGACTTCCACTGCGTCACGAAGTTCACCATCACCGGCGTCCACTGGGAGGGCGTCCTCGCGACGACGCTCGCCCGGCTGATCCCGCCGGCTCCCGACGCCACCCATGTCATGGTCTGGGCGGAGTACGGCTACAGCGCCAACCTGCGGATGTCGGACTTCCTCGCCGAGACCACACTGCTGGCCACCCACCGGGACGGCGAACGCCTCACCATGGAGCACGGTGCGCCGGTGCGGATGGTCGTGCCGCACCTGTACGCCTGGAAGAGCGTCAAGTGGGTCCGTGCCATCGAATACCTGGTCGCCGACCGGCGCGGCTTCTGGGAGGAACGCGGCTACCACAACGTCGCCGATCCCTGGCTGGAGCAGCGTTACTCCTACCAGGAGGACGCCCCGCCCGCCTGAGTGCGGCGCCACGCAGGCGCGACGTGGCGTCCTGGTGAGAGTTCACACGCCTCCGGTGACGGGCGGATGATGACCGGAGAGCCCAAAGCCCCACGCCGTGCGTGACCGAGGTATTACCGTCTGCTGTCATGCTCGTGACTTCCGCCGCCGCCCTGCTCGCCGCGGTGTCCGCCGTGATCGCGGGCGCCGCCGGCTGGTCCCTGTGCGCCATGCGGCAGCGTACCGGCCGGGGAGTGCTGGCCGACGAGGCCACGTTCGCCGCTCTGCACACCGTCTCCGTCGCCTCCACCTCGCTGCGGGCCGGTCTGACCGAGGACTCCGCCCGCAAGGCGGTCCGGCACCTGCGCGAGCTTCTCGGCGTTCCGGTCCTCGCGGTCACCGACACCGAACGCCTGCTCGTCTGGGAGGGCGGCATCGCCCACTCCGACTCGACCCTCCGCCTCGCCGGGCCGGTCATGACGGCCGGCCGGCCCCGGGTGATCGTGCGTGACCTCGACCCGTGCGGCGACCCGCGCTGCCAGGTGAGGGTCGCCATGATCGCACCGCTGACGATCGACGGCCGAGTGGCGGGCGCGCTCGCCGCGTACGGGGACCGGGCGCGTTTCCAGCGGCTGCGGATCCTCGGCGAGGTGGCCCGCTGGATGTCGGGACAGCTCGAGCTGGCCGAGCTCGACTCCTCCAAGGCGCGGCTGATGGAGGCGGAGATGCGCGCTCTGCGCGCCCAGATCTCCCCGCACTTCGTCTACAACTCCCTGACCACGATCGCCTCGTTCGTGCGGACCGACCCCGAGCGCGCCCGTGAGCTCGTGCTCGACTTCGCCGACTTCGCCCGCTACTCCTTCCGCAACCCGCGCGACTTCACCACGCTGGCCGAGGAGCTCCGTTCGATCGACCGCTACCTGCTCCTGGAGCGGGCGCGCTTCGGCGAGGAGCGCCTGCGGTTCACCGTCGAGATCGCCCCCGAGGTGCTGCCCGTCGCCGTCCCGTTCCTGTCGCTCCAGCCCCTGGTGGAGAACGCCATCCGCCACGGTATGGAGTGCGGCATGCGGCGCTTCCACGTAAGGATCGTCGCGCGCGACGCCGGCGCCGAGGCGGCGATCAGCATCGAGGACGACGGTGTCGGCATGGACCCGGACAAGCTGCGCGCGCTACTCGAGGCGGGCGACGGCAGCGGTCCGTCACACGGCATCGGCCTGCTGAACGTGGACGACCGCCTGCGCCAGGTCTACGGCGAGCAGTACGGCCTGGTCATCGAGACCGCGGTCGGAGCCGGCATGAAGGTCAGTTTGAGGGTGCCCAAATGCCACACGGGGCTATCCCATGGGTAAGAGTCGAGTATCACTCCGTGAAATTAGTTGCCTACGGAGAGTAAAAGGGGGAGTCTCCTGCCATGCTGCGCGTGCTCGCCGCCGACGACGAGGCTCCGGCGCTCGAGGAGCTCACCTACCTCCTCCGCCGGCACCCTCGCGTGCAGATGGTCCGCCCGGCGGCCGATGCCGCGGAGGCGCTGCGCGATCTCGGGCGCATGATCACTGAAGGTGACCGGCTCGACGCGGTGTTCCTCGACATCCGGATGCCGGGCCTCGACGGGCTCGACTTCACGCGCCTCGTCACCGGTTTCGCCGACCCGCCCGCGGTCGTCTTCGTCACCGCCCACGACGAGTTCGCCGTGACCGCGTTCGAGCTCGGCGCCGTGGACTATCTCCTCAAACCGGTCGACCCCGGACGTCTCAGCGAGGCCGTTCGTCGCGTCGAACACGCCGTCCACCGCGACACCACCACCGACGAGCCCGAGCCCGACGAGATGATCCCGGTCGAGCTCGGCGGCCGCACCCGCCTGATCCCCCTCGCCGGCGTGACCCACGCCCAGGCGCACGGCGACTACGTCCGGCTGCACACGCTCGACGGCAGCTACCTCGTACGGGTGCCGCTGGCGGCCCTCGCCGAGCGATGGAG
>DASQPY010000644.1:0-14475 GCA_035643735.1 Actinoallomurus sp.
GCGCACCCGGAGGAGTTCACCTGCAGCCCGCCCGCCGCGCGCACCTGCTTCCTCGACCTCGACCGGCCCATCCCGACCTGGGCGGAGTCGATGCGACGGGACGGTTCGACCGTGGTGGCCGACGTCGGCTGGGACGTCACCGAGACCTGGTCCACCGACGTCCTCGACCGGCTCGGCCTGGTCGACGTCTTCCTCCCCAACTCGATCGAGGCCATGGCGTACACCCGTACGTCCACGCCGGAGCTCGCCCTGGACGCACTGGCCGAACGCGTACCCGTCGTCGTGGTCAAGCGCGGCGCCCAGGGCGCGATCGCGGTCGACGCGACCACCGGCGAGCATGCCGAGGCGCCCGCGCTGCCGATCGAGGCGCTCGATCCCACCGGGGCCGGGGACGTCTTCGGCGCCGCCTTCGTCTACGGAACGCTCGCCGAATGGCCCCTGCTCGAACGGCTGCGGTTCGCCAACCTGTGCGCGGGCCTGTCCGTCCGCCACCACAGCGGGTCCCTCGGCTCGCCCTGCTGGGGTGACATCGCCGCCTTCGGCGAGTCCGGTGAGCTGCCCGAAGAGATCCTCCGCGAGTACGCCTTCATCGTCCCCTACATCCCCGAGGCCGGGCCGGTGACGGTCACCCGCGCCGAGCCGACCGTACGCGGGGCCTGGTAAACCCGCCCGCACCACTGGACCGTTCCGTAACAAACGCGGACACTGCCATGAGGATCTTGAATAGCGCGCGCCCCCATGGCAAAGGAGCCCGTTATGCGGAAACCGATCATGGTCGTCGCCACGGCGCTGGTCGCCGTGTCCGCCTGTACCCCCGGTTCGGGCAACGCCAAACCGACACAGAAGCCCCCGAGCGCGGTCAGTACCGACATCGCGAAGGCCGGACCGGTGACACTGACCGTCTGGGACCAGGAGGTCCTCGGCGGCCAGAACGAGCAGATGCAAAAACTCAACGCGGCCTTCCACGCCAAGTACCCGAACGTCACGATCAAGCGCGTCTCGCGATCGTTCAGCGACCTGGAGAAGACGCTGCGCCTGGCCCTGTCCGGCGGCAACCCGCCCGACGTGGTCGAGGCCAACCAGGGGTACGGCATCATGGCCGCGCTGGTCAAGGCCGGTGCGCTCGCCTCCCTCGACCCCTACGACAAGGTGTACGGCTTCCGCAAGCGCTTCCCGGCCGGGGTCTCCCAGCTCAACAGCGTCACCCCCGACGGCAAGACGATCGGTTCCGGCAGCCTGTACGGCGTCTCGATGACCGGCGAGGCCGTCGGCATCTACTACAACACCGACAAGCTGGCCAAGCTCGGCGTGCGGCCACCGGCGTCGTGGAGTCAGTTCGAGCAGGACCTGGCGCTGGCCAAGAGCAAGGGCGAGACTCCGATCTACTTCGCCAACCTGGAGAAGTTCCCGGCGATCCATGAGTTCGGCGTGCTCCTCGGCCAGACGGCCGACAAGACCGCGCTGCGGAACCTGGTGTTCGGCCGGGGCGGCGCCTGGACCGACCCGCCCGTGGTGGCGGCGGCTCAGAAGCTCGCCGACTGGGCCGAGAACGGCTACTTCCCCAGGACCGCCAACGCCGGCAAGTACAACGACTCACCGGCCACCTTCGCCAAGGGCGACGGCGTGTTCCTCATCGGAGGCCCGTGGTTCGCCGCGGACCTGCAGAAGAAGATGGGGGCCAAGGTCCGCTTCATGCTGCCGCCGCCGGCGAACGCGGGGCAGGGACAGCCGTCCACCCTCGGCGGGCCGGGGCTGCCGCTCGCGATCACGTCCAAGTCCCGGCATCCGGACGTCGCCGCGGCGTACCTCGACTTCATGACCACGCCGCAGGCCATGGACGTCGTCACCCAGACGGGCGGACTGTCCGCGGCGAAGCCGGCGAGCGCCGAGCCCTCGACTCCGGTGGGACGCGACGTGTTCGGCGCGTACCGGGTCGCCGGCGACGAGGACGTCCTCGTTCCCTACCTGGACTACGCCACGACGACCTTCCTCGACACGCTCGGCGCCGCGCTACAGGAGATCATCGCCGGCCGTAAGACGCCGCAGGAGGGCATGCGGGACGCTCAGCGCGACTACGCCGGCTTCCTGGCCAAGAAGTGAGCACGCCTCCTCCGGGCGAACCACGGCGGATCGGCTACCTGTACGTCCTGCCGGCGTTCGTGGTCTACGCGGTGTTCCTCCTCTGGCCGCTGCTGCACGGCGCGTACCTGTCCTTGTTCCACTGGGACGGGCTCACGGTCGGCACCTGGGCGGGCCTCGGCAACTACCGGCAGGCGATCAGTGACCCGCAATTGCGCGGGTCCTTCTGGCACGCCGTGGTGCTGCTGTTCTTCTACGCGGTCCTGCCCTGCTGCATCGCGTTCGTGCTGGTGTCCGTCATGTCCCGCTCGCGGCCGCGGGGCATGACGTTCTTCCGTACGGTCCTGTTCCTGCCGCAGGTCGTGGCGATGGTGGCGGTCGCGGTGGCCTGGCAGTGGATCTACTCCGACCACGGCCCGATCAACGGCACGCTGCGGCTGGCCGGCCTGGGGGGCCTCACGCGCGGCTGGCTCGGCGACTTCACCTGGGCGCTGCCGTCCGTCGGGCTGATCGGAACATGGGTGGAGATCGGGCTGGCCATGGTGCTGTTCCTGGCCGGCGTGCAGAAGATCCCACGGGAGCTGTACGAGGCCGCGCGTGTGGACGGCGCCGGGGCGGTGCGGGAGTTCTTCGCGGTGACACTGCCGGGTCTGCGGCGCGAGCTGGCCATCGCGCTGACGCTGACCACGGTCGCCGCGCTGCGCAACTTCGACCTGATCTACCTGACGACGGGCGGCGGGCCGGGCAACGCGACGAAGGTGCCCGCGTACGAGGTCTACAACCGCACCTTCAACACCGGCGAGGTGGGCCTGGCCTGCGCGATCGGCATCACGATCGCGATCGTCGTCTTCGCCGTCACCGCGGGGATCAACCGCGTCGTCGAGGGGCGCCCATGACGTCCCGCGCGGAACGGCTCGCGACCTACGGCGTGCTCGGCCTGTTCGCGTTGATCGCCGTCTTCCCGCTGCTCGCCGTCGCCGAGCAGGCGGTCGGGCTGTCGCACCCGACCCTCGGGGCGTTCACCGAGGCATGGCGGCGCGGTCACTTCGCCAGGTATCTGACGAACAGCCTCATCGTCGTCACCGTCGTCGTGGTGGTCGCGTCGGTGCTGTCGATCCTGGCCGGATACGCCCTGGGCACCATGGAGTTCCGCGGCGGGACCGTGCTGTTCTATGTGTTCCTGGCCGGGCTCATGGTGCCGACCGAGGCGATCGTGATCCCGCTCTACTTCGACCTGCGCTCGGTCGGCCTGGACAACACCCTGCCGGGCCTGATGCTGCCGCAGATCGCCCAGTCGATCGCGTTCGGCGTCTTCTGGATGCGCGCCTACTTCCGGTCCGCGCCACGGTCACTGATCGAGGCCTCGCGCATCGACGGTGCGTCGAGCTGGGCCACCCTGCGCCGCGTCCTGGTGCCGGTCGGCCGTCCCGCGATCCTCACCATGGTCGTGCTGATCGCCATGTGGACCTGGAACGAGTTCCTGCTCGCCCTTGTGATCATCAACGCGAACGAGGACCTCCGTACGGCGCCGCTCGGCCTGTCCGTCTTTCAAGGCCAGCACCAGACCGAGTATCCGTTGCTGATGGCCGGCGCGTTGATCGTCGCCATGCCGGTCGTCCTCGTCTATGTGTTCCTCCAGCGGCACTTCATCGCCGGGATGCTTTCGGGGGCTATCAAGGAATAGGGGGAAAACGTACGCTCAATCGGTCGAGCCTTGATCGCCTGGAGGAGTTGAGGTCGATGCGCGGAGGACTCGTGTCGCCGATGGTGCTCGCCGCCGGCGTGGTCCTCTCCCTGCTTCCCGCCACCGCACCGCCCTCCTCGGCCCGGCACCCGCAGTCGCCGCAGGCCGGGCCGGGCAGGATCGCGCCGGTCACGAGCGCGTACGCCCAGGCGGCGTACGGCCGGCCTGGCTCTCGCCCGGAGGCGGCCACCACGGACCCGCCCACCCGGCGTACGCCCGCGCCGAGCACGCATCCCGATCCCCGGCAGACGGGACTGGACGTCCTTTTCGTCGGCGCCCACCCCGACGACGAGTCCGGAGACCTGTCCACGTTCGGCCAGTGGAACGAACAGCGGCGCGTCCGGACCGGCGTGCTGACCATCACCCGCGGCGAGGGCGGCGGCAACGCGGTCGGTACGGAAGAGGGCCCGGCTCTGGGCCTGCTCCGGGAGGCCGAGGAGCGCAAGGCGGTCGCCAGGATTGGTACTGCCGGCATCTCCTATCTCGACAAGGCCGACTTCTACTACACCGTCAGCGACCGGCTCACCCGCGAGGTCTGGGACCACGACTCCACGCTCGCCAAGGTGGTCCGCCTCGTACGCGAGACCCGGCCGAAGGTCATCACGACCATGACGCCGTCGCCGATCCCGAGCCAGCACGGCAACCACCAGGAGGCGGGCCGCCTCGCGATCGAGGCGTACTACCTGGCCGCCGACCCGAAGGCCTTCCCCGAGCAGCTCACCAAGGAGCACCTCAAGACGTGGCGTGCCGCCCGCCTGCTCCACCAGGAACACCTCGTGAAGAGCGGTACCGGGCCGGCGTGCGAGTCCACGTTCACCCCCACCGACCCGACCGCCGACGTGTACGGCGTCTGGGCCGGACGCGCCTCCCGTCAGGGAAAGACCTGGGCGCAGATCGAGACCGAGGCGAGCCGCTTCTACGCCAGCCAGGGCTGGGCGAACACCCCGGACGCCCCCGGTGACCCGAACAAGATCGGCTGTGACTACCTCACCCAGGTGGACAGCCGCGTGCCGTTCACCCGCGGGAACCACGACCCGGCGGCGGCCCTGGAGGGCGCGGTCTACCCGGCGGCCGGCGGCCTGCCGCTCGGCACCGAGTTCTTCCTGACCACGAGCGGCTTCGACGTGGCCGCCAGCGAGCCCTTCACCGTCACCGCGCACGCTCCTGCCGGCCACGTCACACTGACCCTGCCCGCCGGCTGGAAGGCCACCGGCTCCGGCGACGTACGGCACGGCACCGCGACGTTCACGGTCACCCCGGCCGCGACGGCCGGCCGGGCACGCATCGGCGCGACCGTGGCCACCCGGCACGGCAGCGGGATGACCGGCCGCGCCGTCGAGGTGGAGAACCCCGTCACCGGCGTGCAGCAGCCACTGCCACGGGTGTCCGACTTCGACTCATGGGCGAGGTCCGAGGGAGTCCAGCAGCTCACCGGCCGGGTCAAGCGGGTGCTCACCCTCGCGTCCGGCGGCTCACGTACGGTGCGGGTGGATCTCACCGGCACCACGGGCCGGGCCCACCAGGGCACCGTGTCGCTGAACCTGCCGAAGGGCTTCACCGCCGACCCCGCGAGCAGGCCGTACGACCTGGCGGCCGGGCAGACCGGCTCGGTGACCTTCACCGTGCGCAACACCGACACGTCGCTGCCGACCTCCAACCAGGGCGGTACCGCGGGCGACTACGACTACACGATCAGCACGACGACGCAGGGCGGGGCCACGGACGTCTCGAACGCCGCACTGGAGCTCGTACCGCGGACCACGATCCCGCAGGCCGCCCAGACCCCGGCCGTGGACGGCAAGGACTCCTCCGGTGAGTACCCCGGACCGTCGCTGGACCTGTCGCGGCTGTGGGAGGGCACGCCATGCGCGTCGGCCGCCGACTGCGCGGCCACCGGCGAGGTGACCTGGCACGACGACGCCCTCTACGTGCTCGTCCAGGTCAAGGACGACAAGCCCGGCAGCGCGCTGGACCCGGCCGACTGCAAGCGGCACTGGCGCACCGACTCGGTGGAGATCGCACTCGACCCGCGCGGCGACGCCGAGAACACCTCGACGACGTTCAAGACCGGCATCCTCCCCGTCACCGCGGGCGGTGGCCCGTGCTTCGAACGCGATGCCGACAACCACCAGGGCCCGGGAACGGAGACGGCGCCGGGCATGGAGGTCGCCTCGTCCGTGCCGTCGCCCTACACGGGCTACACGGTCGAGACGAAGATCCCGCTCGCCGACCTGCCCGCCGCCGTGGACCCGTCACAGTTCGCGATGGACATCTTCATCTACGACTCCGACACCACCGACAAGACCGGCCAGACCCGCATCGGCTGGTCGACCTGGAGCGGCGTGCAGGGCGACCCGTACCGCTGGGGTCTGGCGAGCCTGACCGGCTACACCCCGCCGCCCGGCCGGCCCACCACCGCGCCGCCACCGGTGATGCCGAAGACCGCGGCGCTGTCGGTCAACTCCCCGCAGTCGATCATCCAGGCCGCGTCGTCGGGCGTTCCGCTCGCCGCCGGACCGGCGGCGCCCGCGTCCGACACGGTACGGATCGCCGGCGGGCCGACGGTGAAGAACGGATCGGTGACCTTCCGGCTGCGTGCCACCGGCCCCGGGGTCGCGTACGCCTATGTCTGGGATGAGAGGATCCTCGGCCGGCGGACGGTCGAGCTCGACGCCGGGACGCACACCGTCACCGTTCCGGGCACGAGCGGCACTCTGGCCGTGGCGTTCGACGCCGGGAAGGGCGGCACGACGAGCATCGCCGCCGGTCTCGGCTGAATCCCCTGCGGACCTTCGCGGAAGAACTCAAGGCCGTTGACCGAACGGACGAACAACCCTGTACCCGAGGGTGGCACGGCCAGGATGATTTCCGATCGTTCGGTATCGTCACCAGCTATGTCATTGGGGGAGGGTTCGGTACTGGGCGGACGATACCGCCTGGTCACGCAGATCGGCCGGGGCGGCATGGGGACCGTCTGGCACGCGTACGACGAGCTTCTCGACCGCGATGTCGCGGTCAAGGCGATGCTCATCGCGTCCGAGCTGACGACGGACGAGTACGACGTTCTCTACACACGCACGCTCCGGGAAGCGCGGCTGGCCGCACGGCTGTCCCATCCGGGCATCGTCACCATCCACGACATCATCACCGAGGACGGCAGGCCCTGGATCGTCATGGAACTGATCTCCGCACGCTCCCTCGAAGAGGTGGTCCAGGAGGACGGCCCGCTGGAGCCGCGGCGGGTGGCCGAGATCGGGCTGCAGATGGTGGACGCACTCGCCGTCGCGCATGAGGCGGGGATCCTGCACCGCGACATCAAACCGAGCAACGTACTCGTCAGCGAGGCACGGTCCGCACGGGCGGTGCTCACCGACTTCGGCGTCGCACGGGCGCAGAGCGACGCGACGATCACGCAGGCCGGCGGGCTGCTCGGCTCCCCGGCCTACATCGCGCCCGAACGGGCGCGCGGCCGGCCCGCCGGGCCCTCGTCCGACCTCTGGTCGCTCGGTGCCACGCTCTACAGCGCGGTCGAGGGGCGGTCGCCGTTCGAGCGGCCGGAGACCGTGGCGAGCCTGGTGGCGATCCTGAACGACGCGCTCGCGCCGATGGAGCGGGCCGGGCCGCTGCGCCCGGTGATCGAGGGGCTGCTGCGCAAGGATCCCGAGGAGCGGCTGACCGCAGAGGAGGCCGCGGACACGCTCGGCCGGATCATCGCGGACGGCGCCGGATCGCCCGGTCCCCTGCGGTCGGGCGAACCCGACGGTGCGACGGTGCGTCCGGCGAATTCGGAGACGGACGAGCTCCTCGTCAGGCCCGAGCTCGCCACGCCCGAGCCCGTCGCAGCCGATCCGGTCACCGCCGAGCCCGTCACCGTCGAGCCGGTCGTCGCCAGGGGGGTCACGCCCGAGCCGGCCGGTCCGGCGGCCGTGAAGGTGCCGGGCGGGACGAGGCAGTTCAAGGCCTGGCAGCCCCTGCTCGTTCTCGCCGTGCTCGCCATCGTCGCGGACGTGGTCATCTTCGCCACTCGGTGACGACCTGGGCGACGGCGTCGCCCAGAGAGCAGCGTCGCGTTTTTCATTCACTGGGGGCCTTTTGTCATGCCATGGGGGACGGGGTCGGTACTCGGCGGGCGTTATCGCCTGCTCGCGCAGCTCGGCAGCGGCGGAATGGGGACGGTCTGGCACGCTCGCGACGAGCGTCTCGACCGCGAAGTGGCCGTCAAGATGGTGTTCCTGCCGCAGGGCCTGACGGGCGCCGAGCGTGAGGTGATCTACGAACGGACGCTACGGGAGGCGCGGTCGGCCGCGCGGTTGTCCCACCCGTGCATCGTGAGCGTTCATGACGTCTTCGAGGAGAACGGCCTGCCCTGCATCGTCATGGAGTTCATCCAGGGCCGCTCGCTGGAGCAGGCCGTCGACGAGAACGGGAGGATGTCCCCGGTCGAGGTGGCCGGGATCGGCTACCAGATGCTGGCAGCGCTCCGGGTCGCGCACGCGGCCGGCATCTTGCACCGTGACGTGAAACCGGCCAATGTGCTGCTCGCCGCCCCCGCCAAGGCCGGGGCTCGCCTCCGCGTGGTCATCACCGACTTCGGCATCGCCGCGATCGAGGGCGAGAAGGCCCTCACCCACACGGGGATCGTCCTCGGATCTCCCTCCTACATCGCCCCGGAACGGGTGTACGGGGAGAAGGCGGGTCCCGCCTCCGACCTATGGGCGCTGGGCGCGACGATGTACGCCGCCGTCGAGGGACGGCCGCCCTACGATCGCAGCGACCCCATGGAGACGCTGCTGGCGGTGTCCAACGAGCAGCCCGCCCCGCCGCTCCACGCCGGGCCGCTCACCCTCGTACTGGCGGGCCTGCTGACCAAGGATCCGATCCGCCGGATGCCGGCCGAGCGGGCGGCGGAAGAGCTCACCCGGATCGCCCGGACCACAGAGCCGCCACCGTCCGGCGAGCCCGAGGCGGCCACGCCGATCACCGTGGACGCGGCGCCACGCCGACCCGAGCCGGACACCGGCGCGCCGCCGGCGCCGGCGCGCGAACACCCTCCGTCCCCGGCGGCCGGGAAGATCAAGATGGCGCTCCTCGCCGGCTTGGCCGTACTCGTCGCGGCCGCCGCGGTGAGCCATCTGCTGCTCCGCCCCGACGACGGCACGCGGGAGGAGGCGTCCTCCACCCCGTCACCCGCCCCGTCGGGCACCGTCCTCGCCGGTTTTCAGCGGGCGAAGGGGCCCGGCACCGTGACGCTCGCCGTACCGCACGGATGGTCCCGGCGCGCGCTGAGCTCCGTCTCGGTGCGATGGACCGAACGCGCGACCGGAGCGTACGTCCAGGTGGACGCCGCTCGCTGGGGCGTACGGGACCCGGTCGATCACTGGCGAAGCTTCCTGCGCCGGGGCGTACGGACGAGGACACTGCGCGACCTGCACGTTCTCCGCCGGGGAGCGCGGTTCTCCGCCCGGGGCCGGCCGGCGGCCGACCTGGAGTTCACCTGGGTCGCGGGCCGCGCCCGCCGGCTGGGCGGCCACGGCCGGGCGTTCACCGCGAACGGGCGCCAGTACACGATCCTCGTCGCCGCTCCGGCCGCCCGGTGGAGCCACTACGCCGACCTGCTGGAGAAGGTCTTCGGCTCCTTCGAACCGGCTCGCTGACCCTCCGGCGCCGGACCGGCCCGCGCGAATCGCCCGTGTTTGGGGCCCGTTCAGACGGGCAGCCTTGCGCAATGTCCGTTCGTAAATGGTTTTAGACCGTCCGTAACGGCCATTTCGTCCAGGCGAACTCAGGCGCAGGAGGAAGGACGTCCCCCATGGAGGAGCAGGTCGAACAGGCCGTCGCCGGGTCGGAGGATTCCCCCGATCAGGCGACCGTACGACGAGCCGTCGTCGCGTCGGCGATGGGAAACTGCATCGAGTGGTTCGACTTCGGGGTGTTCAGTGCCGGTGTGATGACGACGATCATCGGCACCGTCTTCTTCCCGCATGACAGCGTCGGCAGCGCCACGCTCAAGTCGTTCGCGCTGATCGCGGCGGCCTTCGTGATCCGGCCCTTCGGCGGGATGTTCTTCGGGCCCCTGGGCGACAGGCTCGGCCGGCAGCGCGTCCTCGCCACAACGATCATCTTGATGTCAGGATCGACCTTCGTCATCGGTGTGCTGCCCGGCTATGACACCATCGGCTTCGCCGCACCGATCCTGCTCCTGCTCGTACGCCTCGTCCAGGGCTTCTCCACCGGAGGCGAGTACGGCGGCGCGGCGACCTTCATCGCGGAGTACGCGCCGACGAAACGCCGAGGGGTACTCGGCAGCTTCCTGGAGTTCGGCACGCTGTGGGGCTACGTCCTCGGCTCCGGCCTCGTCCTCATCGTGAACCTCCTCCTCGGCGAGACCCGGATGCACGCGTGGGGCTGGCGGATCCCGTTCCTGCTCGGCCTGCCGCTCGGCCTGGTCGGGCTGTACGTGCGTCTCAAGCTGGAGGACACCCCGGCGTTCAAGGAGATCGACAAGAGCGGTCACAAGTCCGGGTCTCCGCTCAAGGAGACCCTGACCCGCCACTGGCAGATGATCCTCAACCTGATCGGCATCGTCATCCTGCTCAACGTCGCCGACTACACGCTGCTCACCTTCATGCCGTCGTACCTGACCGACAACCTCGGCATCGGTGACGTGGCGGCACAGCTCACCACCATCGGCGTGGAGTTCGGCATGCTCCTGGTGATCGCACCGCTGGGCCGGCTGTCCGACCGGATCGGCCGTAAGCCGCTCCTCGCCACCGCGGCCACCGGGTACATCATCCTGAGCTTCCCCGCGATCAAGCTGATGCAGATCCACAACCCCGTGGCGGTGACCGCGGGCTTCGCGATCATGGGCGGCCTGCTCGTGCTGATGCTCTCGGTGATCGGGTCCACGTTCCCCGCGATGTTCCCCACCCAGGTGCGGTACGGCGCGTTCGCGATCGGCTACAACATCTCGACCTCGGTGTTCGGCGGCACCTCGGCCCTCGTGATCGGGTCACTGATCAAGGTGTTCCACACGAACTACATCCCGGCGTTCTACCTCGTCGTCGCCGGATTGATCGCGCTGGTGCCGATTCTCCTGATCCCCGAGACCGCCGGCGTTTCGATCAAGGACATCTCGACGCCACGCCGCTCGGGCCGTCTCACCACCGCTTCCAACCACGGATAAGCGGTTGGAGTCTCGCCACGATGACCACTAAGCGGATCGCCGAACACCGAAACCGAGGTGGCGGAGCGGGTGTCCCACGCCTCCGGTGAACTCGGCGCCGCCGGGGAGCACCGCCGGGCCGTCGTCACGTCAGGAGGTCACGAGCGGCGCCGGCGCAGGAGACGTACGGCGACACCGGTGACGAGCAGACCGGCACTGATCAGTATCGGGCCGGTGAGCGGGCTCATCCGCTCCACGGGCTCGCGGCGGACCATCGCCCGGATGTCCGAGGCGACGTGCCCGGCCTCCTCCCTGGCCTTGGCCGTCCCCCGCTGCGCGACACGCTTGGGGCTCAGGCGTTCGGCGAGCAGGTCGATGCTGCGCGCCAGCTCCTCGCGCGTGCGCTCGATCTCGCGCTCTATCGCCGCGGGGTCGCGGGTCTTGTCGGCCATCACGTGTCGAACCTCCTGCGGCTCACGTACGAACGCATTCGATCAGTGTGTCAGGAACGGTCCCGCGACACCGCTTCCTGACCACTCTGTACCCGATCCCGATGCGGGGGGATCCTGACGAGTAGGGTTGCCCTAGCCTCGACGGAAAGGTGGTCACGTGACCGAACACCGGCTGGAGCCCGGGGATGCGGCCCCGGAGTTCACCCTCCCCGACGCGGACGGCAAGTCCGTCTCGCTGTCGTCCTACCGCGGACGTCGCGTGGTCGTGTACTTCTATCCCGCCGCGATGACTCCAGGCTGCACCAAAGAGGCGATCGGCTTCCAGGACCAGCTCAAGGCTCTCGACGCGGCCGGTGTCGCGGTGCTGGGCATCTCCCCCGACGAGCCGTCGAAGCTGGCGAAGTTCCGCGAGCGCGACAGCCTGACCTTCCCCCTGCTCTCCGACCCCGACACGAAGGTCCTGCAGGCCTACGGCGCGTACGGCGAGAAGAAGCTGTACGGCAAGACCATCGTGGGCGTGATCCGCTCGACGTTCATCGTGGATGCCGACGGTAAGGTCGAAAAGTCCTTCTACAACGTGAAGGCCACGGGCCATGTCGAACGCATCCTGCGGGAGCTCGGCATCTGACATCCACCCGTACGAGGGGCCGTAGTCCAATCAGGCAGGAGACACGCGACTTAGGATCGCGCCAGTGTGGGTTCGAATCCCACCGGCCCCACTGTGCCTGCCCGGGGGGCGCCCCCCGGAACCCCCGCTGTGGGGGGCTCCGCCTCCCACAGCCCCCCGCGGGCTGGGTCGCAGGGCAGCTTGAGGATTCGTCTCAGCGGCGGTGTCGCCCAGGCGGGGGGCCGCCGCTTTCGCGTTGTCCGGCCCGGGGTACGGAGCGGCGCGAATGGCGTGCATATCGGCTCCGGCGAAAGACGAGGTTCGACAGCGGTATCGGCGTCCGGTGCGGAGCCGGACGCCGATACCGGTCAGGTCAGGCCGGTGACGTGCCGACCCGGCCGAGATGCCGGGCCAGGAACTCGTCGTCGACCCCGAACCAGCGAATGCTGCGATGATCGCCCGGGTTGGCGTGCAGCGTCTTTTCCTTCGAGGCGAAGGCGTCGAACAACGCGAGCGCGGATTGGCGGTCGACGTGCTCGTCGTCCCACGGGAGCAGGAACTGGACCGGGACGGTGATTCGCCTCGCCGCCTCGATCAGGGCCTCGTGCACGACGAACCCGCCGCCGAAGATCGCGGCGGTGATCCTGGGTTCGATCGCCGTCAGCGGCACCCCGATCCCGGTACCCAACGTGATGCCACCGCCGTAGCCGATCGGCGCCTCGGTGCCGATCTCCGGAAGTTGCTGGAGGGCGTCCAGTGTCGTCTGCCATTCCGGTACGGCACGCTGCGCCAGTGCGGTGCCGTACCGGACGATGATCGACTCGACGCGCTCGGTCTCGCCCGCCGCCATGGCCTGCCGGAGGTCGGTGCGGGCCTGCTCGTCCTCCGCCGTGCGCGGCCGGTCGCCGTGTCCGGGCGCGTCGATGGCGGCCACGGTGAAACCGTGGGTGGTCACGGTGTCGTGTGCGCGGGCCATGAGTCCCGGCGTTTTCTTGTGCAGGCCGCCACCGTGACCCATCAGCACCAGGGGCGCGCGCTCGGAGCCGGATACGGGCGACCAGAGCACGCCGGTGACCTCACCCACGGTGAAGTCGCGTTCGACGACACCGTTCGATGATGTCTCCGCGGTGAAACGCACTGAATGCATAGGTGTTGCCTTTCGGGAGTGCCTTGTTTCGCGGCGCTCCCGGCGACACCTACGTCAATCGCCCGTCCGTGACGAAGCAGGGGAGCACCCACGTGCGTACAGCGTTCATGGGTCTCACCTCCTCGTGCGGTGTCACGGCCTCGGCACGTTATCAACCCGAACGCGACCTCGCCCAACCATTTTCCTGTCGCCCAACCTGGCGGGCCGCCAACGCACTCAGATCACAGAAACGCACGAACAACGCCGAACCCTGCTGCGCGAGAGCGTTCGGCGCGTCGTCACACCCAACCAGGCGGCGCCCCCTGCATCGCCCCCGAGATACTCCCGCGCGGCCGGATCAGCCGGTGCCCGACGGCCGGCTCTGGGGGTGTTCGAGCCGCAGCACGGCCACCAGGGCGGCCGCGGACAGCGCGGCGACCGCTCCCGTGAAGACGACGGCGGCGTTGCGCAGGCCCAGCGGCGCCACGGCGGCGCCGACCAGTACGACGGGAATCGCGACTCCCGCGTAGGCGACGACGAAGAGACTCGACACCGTCCCGGCGCGCTGGAGAGGCGGGCTGGTCGCGGTGACCGCGGCGACACCCGCACGGAAGCTGAGGCTCTGGCCCACCCCAACGACGATCGTGCCGCCGATCAGCAGGGACAAGGAGTCCTCCAGCAGCGCGCCGGCGATCGCGGCCAGGCCGGCGATCAGGACCAGGCAACCGGTCGGCAGTGCGAGCCGCGTCGGCACCCGGGCCAGTCCGACCTGGGCGAAGGCGGACGCGGCGAACATGGCGAAGACGGTCGAACCGGCCAGTGCCCGGTCCGGGAGGTGCAGAACGGTCGCCAGGATGCCCGGCTCTATCGCCCCGAGCAGGCCGAAAACGGCGAACGCGGCGAACACCGCGATGGCCACGGGTACGAACACGACGCGCGCCGGGGCGGCGACCGACGGTCGCCGCGGACGCGGCCACGCCACACGCCGGACGTTCACCGTCTCCGGTGCCAGCAGCACGCCGACCATCGCCGCCGCCACCAGCACCAGGTCCACGAGGAAGGGCAGCCGTAGCGGTCGAGGGGCGTATTCGGCGAGCAGCCCGGCCACCAGCGGCCCGCAGCCCAGGCCGAACATGTTGACCGCGGCCGCGAGCAGCGCCGCGGCGGTCTGGCGTCGCGGCGAGACCATCTCGACCAGGGCGACCGTCGCCGTCGCGGCGACCAGGCCGGCGGCCAGGCCCGACAGCAGCCGGGCGACCAGCAGCACCGGCAGGCCGCCCACGGCCAGATATCCTCCCGCGCTCA
>DASQPY010000645.1:0-14865 GCA_035643735.1 Actinoallomurus sp.
TTGGGAACGCTGGGCGGTGCCCATAACGGTCCCGTCCTCGTCCACGGCCACGAAGGTACGGCCCGGAGGGTCCGGGTACCAGATCTCCCGTGCGTAGCCCTCGTCGATGTCGCGCGGCCAGGAGAACGTCTCGCCGGCCGCCACGATGCGGCGCATGAACGGCCAGATGGCGTCCCAGTCCGCGGGCTCGGCGTCTCTGATCAGCATGGTGGGCAGCATGGAAGGCCATCGGGACGCCGCGCAAGCCGATTTCCGGCACGGCCGGGAGGAGCATTCTGGCGCGTGGGCTGTACCCTATGGGGGTATATGGTGTCGGTAGTCGAACAAGGGAAGAGGGACATGGTCACCACTCGTTATGCAGTGAAGGGCATGACTTGCGAGCACTGCGTGGCCGCGGTCAGTGCCGAGGTCGGCCGGATCGACGGCGTCAGCGGTGTCGACGTCGACCTGGCCACCGGGGCGGTCACCGTCACCAGTGCGGACGGCCTCGACGACGTCGCCGTGCGCGAGGCGGTCGACGAGGCCGGTTACGAAGTCGTGGGTTCCTGACAGACGAAAGGGGACGGCGCATGACTGTCTCGGCGGACACCGACCGGGTGGAGCTGGTCATCGGCGGCATGACCTGTGCCTCGTGCGCGAACCGGGTCGAAAAACGTCTCAACCGGCTCGACGGGGTCACCGCGACGGTCAACTACGCCACCGAGAAGGCGAGCATCAGCGTCGCCCCCGGTGTCACCCATGACGACCTGATCAGCCAGGTCGAGAAGGCCGGCTACACCGCCGCCCTCCCCGCGCGCGATAACGACGAGGACGACCACGCGCTGCGCGACCGGCTGGCCGTCAGTGCGCTGCTGGCCGTGCCGGTGGTGCTCCTGGCGATGATCCCGGCGCTGCAGTTCCGCTACTGGCAGTGGGTCTCGCTCGCGCTGGCCGCGCCGGTCGTGGTGTGGGGCGGGCTGCCGTTCCACCGCGCGACGTGGAAGAACCTCCGGCTGCGCACCGCGACCATGGACACCCTGGTCTCGATGGGCACCGGTGCCGCCCTCCTCTGGTCGGTGTACGCCTTGTTTCTCGGTAGCGCGGGCGAGGCCGGCATGCGGGACGTCTTCAGCCTCACCGGCCGGGGCGGCTCGGGCGACATCTATCTGGAGGTCGCCGCCGGGGTCACCCTCTTCATCCTGGCCGGCCGCTACTTCGAGGCCCGCGCCAAGCGCCGGGCCGGCACCGCGCTGCGCGCACTGCTGGATCTGGGCGCCAAGGAGGTCGCGGTTCTGCGCGACGGACGCGAGGAGCTGGTCCCGGCCGGCCTGTTGAGGCCGGGCATGACGTTCGTCGTCCGGCCGGGCGAGAAGATCGCCACGGACGGCGTGGTCGTCGAGGGCGGTTCCGCCGTGGACATGAGCATGCTCACCGGCGAGTCCGTGCCGGTCGAGGTCGGTCCCGGCGACGCGGTCACCGGCGCGACGGTCAACTCCGGTGGGCGCCTCGTCGTACGCGCGACGAGGGTCGGCTCCGACACGCGGCTCGCGCAGATGGCCCGTCTCGTGGAGGAGGCGCAGAGCGGCAAGGCGCGGGCCCAGCGTCTCGCCGACCGGGTCTCCGGGATCTTCGTGCCGATCGTCATCGTGCTCGCGCTGGCCACGCTCGGGTTCTGGCTGGCGAGCGGAGCGGACGCCGACACGGCCTTCACCGCGGCCGTCGCCGTACTGATCATCGCCTGCCCGTGCGCGCTGGGGCTGGCCACGCCGACGGCACTGCTGGTGGGCACCGGGCGCGGCGCGCAGCTCGGCATCCTGATCCGGGGTCCGGAGGCGCTGGAGTCCACTCACGCGATCGACACGATCGTGCTCGACAAGACCGGCACCGTCACGACCGGCAGGATGACCCTCGTCGACGTCGTCACCGACGAGGACCCGGCGCAGGCGCTCCGCCTGGCCGGCGCGGTGGAGCACGCCTCCGAGCATCCGATCGCGCGGGCCATCGCGGGCAAGGCCGGTCAGACGCTGCCGGCCGTGACGGACTTTCAGAACCTCGAAGGGCTAGGCGTACGCGGCACGGTCGAGGGGCACGCCGTCCTCGCGGGCCGCGCGTCGCTCTTCGCCGAGCTTCCCCCCGGGCTGGAGGCGGCCAAGGCCGCCGCCGAGGCGGCCGGGCGTACGCCCATCGTGGTGGGCTGGGACGGGCCGGCCCGCGCCGTACTCGTGGTCTCCGACACCGTGAAGGAGACCAGCGCCGACGCGGTCGCCGGCCTCCGCGCGCTCGGGCTGACGCCGGTGCTGCTCACCGGCGACCACGAGGCCGCGGCGCGTACGGTCGCGGCCGAGGTCGGCATCACCGAGGTGATCGCCGAGGTGCTGCCCGCGGACAAGGTCGACGCCGTCAAGCGGCTGCAGAGCGACGGCCGGGCGGTGGCGATGGTCGGCGACGGCGTCAACGACGCCGCGGCCCTCGCCCAGGCCGACCTTGGACTCGCCATGGGGACCGGCACCGATGTGGCCATCGAGGCAGCCGACCTGACGCTCGTCCGCGGTGACCTACGGGCCGCCGTGGACGCGATCCGGCTGTCGCGGCGGACGCTCGCGACCATCAAGGGCAACCTGTTCTGGGCCTTCGCCTACAACGTGGCCGCCCTGCCGCTCGCCGCGGCGGGGTTGCTCAACCCCATGATCGCGGGAGCGGCGATGGCGTTCTCCAGTGTCTTCGTGGTCAGCAACAGCCTCCGGCTGCGCCGCTTCCGCGCGGCCCGCTGATCTCAGGCCGTACGCCGGCGGAAGAACACCGAGGCCAGGGCGATCGAGGCGAGGAGGATGCCACCGCACCAGGCCAGGGCCTGCCAGGGGCTGTCGCCCACGGGCTGGTCCAGGAGCAGGCCGCGGAGCGTCTCGATCACCGGCGTGACCGGCTGGCCCTGGGCGAAGCCGTGCAGCCACGAGGGCATCGTGTCGATCGGGACGAAGGCGCTGCTGGCGTACGGCAGGAACATGATGAAGAAGGTGAAGCCGCTCGCCGTCTCGGTCGACCTGGCAAGCACCCCGAACGCCGCGGCCAGCCAGGAGATGGCCAGGACGAAGGCGATCAGGATGCCGATGGCGGCGAGCCAGGCCGCCGCGTCCGCATGGGGGCGGAAGCCGATGAGGAAGGCGACGCCGAACACCATGACGGTCGAGGCCAGGTTGCGGACGACGCTGGCCGCGACGTGCCCGTTGAGCAGGGCCGTGCCACTGACGTCCATCGAGCGGAAGCGGTCGATGATGCCGCCGTTCAGGTCGTCGGCGACACTCACCGCCGTGGTCGCCGAGCCGAACCCCGCGCACAGGAGCATGACACCCGGAACGACGTAGGTGACGTACTCGGTGCCGGTCTGGATCGCGCCACCGAACAGGTAGACGAAGATCAGCATCAGCATGATCGGCAGCATCAGCGACATCAGCAGCGCGTCGAGCTGCCGCCGGGTCATCCGGAGCGAGCGGCCCGCCATGGTGAGCGAGTCGGCCAGGGAACGGGGCGCGGCGAGATCAGGCATCGATGGTCTCCGTTTCGGATCGGGCGGCCCGGTGGCCGGTCAGGGCGAGGAAGACGTCGTCGAGGGAGGCGGTGTGCACGGCGAACGTCCGTACCGCGCGACGCCGCGGGTCGAGCTCGTCCAGCAGCGCGCGTACGTGGGCGGCGCTCCCGTCGGTCGCGACGCCGACGGTGAAGGCGGCCGGGTCGCGCCTGACGGCACGGTCGCCGAGGATCCCCGCCACGTCCTCGTACGTCGCCGGGTCGGTGAGGACCAGGTCGAGGCGCTGGTCGGCGATGCGGCGCTTCAGCTCGGCCGCGGTGCCCTCGGCGACGATCCGGCCGCCGTCCACGAGCGCGATGCGGCCGGCCAGGCGGTCGGCCTCCTCCAGGTACTGGGTGGTGAGGAAGACGGTCACTCCGGAGCCGGCGAGGCCGGTGATGACCTCCCACAGGGCCTGGCGGCTGCGCGGGTCCAGGCCGGTCGTGGGCTCGTCGAGGAAGATCACCGCAGGGTCCGCGACGAGGCTCGCCGCGAGGTCCAGGCGGCGGCGCATCCCGCCGGAGTAGGTCGCGGTCCTGCGCCGTCCCGCGTCCGTCAGATCGAACCTCTCCAGGAGCTCGCCCGCCCGGCGGCGGGCGTCCTTGGGGGACAGGCCGGACAGGCGCGCCACCATGCGGAGGTTCTCCTCGCCGGTCTGTAGCTCGTCGACGGCCGCGTACTGGCCGGTCAGCGCGATGCGGCGCCGTACCCGGCTCCGGTCACGGACGATGTCCAGGCCGGCCACCCGCGCCCGGCCCGCGTCCGCCCGGGTGAGCGTGGCCAGGATCCGCACCGTGGTCGTCTTTCCGGCGCCGTTCGGCCCGAGCAGCGCGAACACCGTGCCGCGCTCGACCCGCAGATCCAGGCCCGACAGGACCTCCACGTCCCCGTAGGACTTCTCCAGGCCGACCGCCTCGATCGCCGTCTCCATCGCGCTCCCCGCTTCTGCGTATGACATAAACTCTTCTGCGTAAGATATACACAGTTCTAGGATGGGCGGTCAACACCGAAAGCGGAGGCGATGGAGAGCGACAGCGGCACCGACATCCCGGCCAGCCTCGCGACCGCCTGGGGCCTGCGAGAGCGTCCAGGCAAGGGGCCCAAGCCCGGCCTCAGCCTCGAACGCATCGTCACCGCGGCGATCAACGTCGCCGCGGCGGACGGCCTCGCGGCGGTGTCGATGAACCGCATCGCCAAGGAACTCGGCGTATCGGCGATGGCGCTCTACCGCTACGTCGGCGCCAAGAACGAGCTGCTCCCGCTGATGCTGGACCTCGCGATCGGCGGCCCGCCCCCTCCGCGCGGCGCCGACGAGGGCTGGCGGTCGGCGATGGAGCGCTGGTGCTGGAGCTACCTCGCCGGGCTGCGCCGCAACTCCTGGGCGCTGCGCGTGCCGATCACCGATCCGCCGAACACCCCCCAGCAGATCGCCTGGCTCGAACACGGGCTGACGTCCCTGCGCGGCACCGGCCTCACCGAGCACGAGAAGGTCTCGGTGATCATGCTGCTGAGCAGCTATGTCCGGAACACCGAGGCGTTGTTCCACGGCATCGCCGAGGCGGTCGTCGCGGCCGGTTCCTCGGCCGAGCGGATGATGTCCTCCTACAGCGACGTGCTGCGCAAGGTGATCGACCCGGAGCGGTTCCCGTCCGTGTCCGCCGCGCTCGGACAGGGCGTGTTCGACCAGCCGGACAGTGTGGACGGTGAGTTCGGCTTCGGTCTCGACCGCGTCCTGGACGGCATCGACGTCCTCGTCCGCAGCCGGACCCAATAGCACCTGCGCGTGGTCCGTCCACGCCGCTGTGCTTGGGTTGTGCGGTGATCGTCACCGATGTCCTGATCCTGATCGGCGTGGGGATCCTGGCCGGGATCGTCAGCACGGTCGTGAGCCTCGCCTCGCTCGTGTCGTACCCGGCGCTGCTGGCCCTCGGCATCCCGCCGCTGAGCGCCAACGTGACGAACACCGTCGCCCTGATGTTCACCGCCGTCGGAGCGACCGCGGGCTCGCAGCGGGAGCTGGCCGGGCAGCGCGGGCGGGTCCTGCGCCTGGGGCTCCTCACCGCGCTGGGCGGTGCCACGGGTGCCGCGCTGCTGCTGGTGACGCCCTCGGGCACCTTCGAGCTCATCGCGCCGGTACTGATCGCGGTCGCGTCCCTGGTCCTCCTCGTGCAGCCGCGCCTTGCCGGCGCGGCCGCGCGGGTCGGAGGCGAGCACAGCGGGCCGCTGCGGTTCTCGGTGTTCGCGGTGGCGATCTACACCGGGTACTTCGGCGCCGCCGGCGGGATCTTGATGCTCGCCATCCTCGGCGCGATGCTCGAGCTCCCGCTGGTACGGGTCAACGCGGTCAAGAACGTCGTGTCGGGCCTGAGCAACGGCGTCGCGGCGCTCGGCTTCGCCTTCTTCGGCCCGGTGCGCTGGGCCGCGGTGCTGCCGCTGGCGGCCGGCTTCCTGACCGGAGGCTGGGTCGGCCCCTCTCTCGTCCGGCGAATGCCCGGCCGGGCGCTCCGCGTGGTCGTGGTGGTCTGCGGCCTCGCGGTGGCCGTCAAGCTAGGCGTCGACGCCTACTCCTGAGTGCGGCTCGGTCCGTAGCTCGTGTGCAGCGTTGCGGGTCAGGCGCCGCGGCGGGTCCGCGGCGCCGTGATCTCCTCCTGGGTCCAGGTGAGCAGGGCGAGGAGTTCTTCGGCGACGCCCGGGGTCACCGCTATCGTCGCGGCCGAGGAGAACGTGTGGTCCGAGCCGTCCTGGTCGATGACCACGGCGCCCGCCTCACGCGCGATGATGACGCCCGCGGCGGTGTCCCAGGGCTTGTTCGACATCGTCATGCTCGCGTCGAGCTTGCCCTCCGCCACCCAGGCCAGGTCGATGGCGGCCGAGCCGAGCATGCGCACCCGCTGGACGCGCCCGGCCAGTTGTTCGTTCAGGGCCAGGCGCAGGCCGTTCTTCTCGTCCGCGTCCGCTCCCACGGCATAGTCGCCGACCGCCACGATGGCCTCGTTCAGCCTGGCCGTACGGCTGGCCGCGATCCGGCGGTCACCGGCGTACGCGCCCGTGTGCTCGACCGCCCAGTAGCGGACGCCGAGGAACGGCAGGTCGATCACCCCCAGGATCGGACGCCCCCGATGGATCAGACCCAGCGAGACGCCGGTCAGCGGCATGCCGTGCACGAGGTTGGCCGTGCCGTCGATCGGGTCCAGGGCCCACAGCAGCTCGGCGTCGGGGTCGCCGCTGACTCCCTCCTCCTCACCGAGGATGGCCACCCGCGGGGTGCGTTCGCGCAGGTGGCCGCGGACCGTGCGTTCGACGGCGAAGTCCAGCTCGGTGGCCATGTCCCGGTCACCCTTGGCGGTCAGCGGGCCCGGCAACCGGGAGCGGATGAGTTCGTTGGCGAGGGCGACTGCCTCGATCGCGGCCGGGAGCAACGCTCCGGGCGAGGCCGTCATACTGGCCGGCTCCGATCCCATAATTCGGTATAGATCCGCTCAAAAGCACTGTAAAGGCCTGGGCTTTCCGGGCTTCGGCGCATGACGAAGGTCGGCGAGTCGACCCCGCGCGCCTGCGGCAGGTACGGCTGCGCCACACACGTCTCGCCGTCGATCAGCACGATGCCGAACCGGATGGTCTCGTCATAGACCGCGATGGAGAGACGGTCCTTCGCGGAGTCCGGCAGCCGGTCGCGCAGCCGGGAGAGCACCTCGATGTTCAGCTTGGTCAGCATGACCAGGTGATGGTCGGTATATCCCTCTTCGCGCTCTCGTGCCTGAATGGCGTCGCCGTCCGGGTCGAGGAACAGACAGCGCAGTTCGGCGCCGTTCTCGACCAGGCGGTGGAGGCGCTGGTCCGGATACTGCTGGCAGATCAGGTTGAGCGAGAGACCGGCGGCCCGGACGTCCCTGGCCGTGTCGAACAAGGAATCCGGCGGCATTGTGCAGGTGAAGTCCGCGCGCGTCGGGAAGACGGCCACGACGTCGGCCATCTCGCGATCGGCGACGGGCGGCCGCGCGGGGCCGGAAAGGGCGTCGTCCGGACAGGGCCCGAAAAGCTGATCGGCCGTCCAGCCGGGGAACATGTGCTCCAGCACGCGGCAATGATCGGTGTACGGGAGCCGTTTCAGCTCTCCGGAGGTCCAGCGGTGCAGTTGCGCGCGGCTGGGCGCCGTACCGATGAGATCGCGGTCGATCTTCCGGGCTGCGTCGTCGTACGCTGCGCGGAAGATCCCGTAACGGTGCCACTGCCGCTGGTGCAGCAGGATTTGGAGCAGGATCGGCCGAGCTGACACCGTCCGCCCTTTCTCGTGGCGTCTGCGGTGTCAAGGATAGGACGTTCCATTACGGAACGAGACCAAGTCGAGACGAAGAGTAGACAGTGGCGTTGAAGACGCCTCCTCTCAGGCATCGCGATGAAACACCGGGTGACGCGATGCTGTCTGCTGTGGCCGATGAGCGGGGGCGATGAGCATCCAGCAGACCGAAGGGGTGCGGTTACTCGCCGCCCTGTGCAGGGAGCTTGCGCAACTGGGGCTCGACGTGGGCATGAGCGACGCCAAGCCTGCCCTGTCCGTACGACACTGCCGTACGGAGCGGCGGCTGTGGATCTCGATCGATGTCGACGATGGCTCCTTCGAATGGCGCGACGGCCGACGGCGGCACGCGGTGTCCGATCCGGCCGGAGCGGCGAAGGTGATCGCTGTTGACGTTCAGCACTGGATTTCCTCCGAAATGTGAGAGGTATACGGAACCACCGTTAAGCCTGTGGTGTCGAAAGAGACGGATCCTCGCCGGCGGCCAGTGAACAGCCCGTCGCCGGCTTTATGACGCCCCCAATGGCAAGGAGTCGAGTTCAGTGCGTATATCAGCCGTACGAGTCGCCGGAGTTTGTGCTGTTTCCGCGGTCCTGGCACTCTCCGCCACCGCGTGCGGCAGCGCGGACAAAAATGCCGCCTGCGACAAGCTGCAGAAGACCATCAGCGACGTCAGCCAGAAGGGCATGACGCAGATCAGTGACCCGAACGGCCTCGCCGAGACGTACTCCAACGGCGCCAACCAGATGCGCCAGCAGGGCAAGGACTCCGGCGACGACAAGGTCGAGAAGGCCGCGAATGACGCCGCGAGCGCGCTCGAGACCCTCGGCCAGCAGGTGAAGTCGCTGTCCAGCGGCGGCAGCACCACGCCGAAGATGCCCGACGTCGCGCCGCTGACGAACGCCGGCGCGGAGCTCAAGTCGGCCTGCGGCGGCTAGCACCGGGCGATCTCGGCGGGCTGGCGGCCTGGGCACGGCCGCCCCCGCCGCGGAGCACCTTGGCGCACGGAAAAAGGGTCCGGCGATGCCGGACCCTCTTTCTCGTTCGGACGCCTACTCCTCCTGCTCGGCCAGGAACCGCTCGAACTCGGCCGCGATCTCATCGCCGTCCGGCATCCGCGCGCCCGGCGCGGCCAGGGGAAGGCTGCTGGTCGCCGCCGCGGCGACGGCGTCGTAGCGCGCCTCCAGTCCGCGTACCGCCTCGGCGATCTCGTCGGAGGCGGCGACCTGCTCGTCGATCTGCTTCTTGGCCAGCACCGCGGCCTCTTCCAGCGCGCTCGTACGGAACGCCAGGCCGGTCGCGGCGGTGATGCCGTTCAGCAGGGCGATCGCCGCGGAGGGGTACTCGGCCTGGGCGAGATAGTGCGGCACGTGCGCGGTGAACCCGATCGCGTCATGGCCGGCCGCGTCCAGGCGGTACTCCAGCAGCGCGCTCGCGCTACCGGGCACCTCGACGCGGCTGATCCAGGAGGTGTTCTCGCCGAGCAGGTCGGGCCGGTTGCCGTGCGGGGTCAGCTCGGTCTCTCTCGTGTGCGGCACCGCCATCGGGATGCCGTGCAGTCCCACCGACAGGCTCACGTCGAGCCGCTCGGTGAGGGAGACCACCGCGGCGCTGAACCGCTCCCACGACCGATCCGGCTCGGGGCCGGTCAGCACGAGGAACGGCACACCGACGGCGTCCTCACATGCCTGCACGGTCAGCTCAGGTGCCTGGTAGTCGACCCAGTGGGTCGTGTCAAAGGTCATCGGCGGCCGGCGGGACCGGTAGTCGATCAGCGAGTCGACGTCGAAGGTCGCCACCGTCCGCGGGTTCATCGAACTCACCAGATGCTCGGTGGCGAGGCGTCCCGCGCCACCCGCGTCCATGAAGCCGTCCAGGAAGTACAGCAACACCGGCCGTTCCAGCTCGGGAATCTCCTCGGCCAACGTGTACAACTCCGTCTGGTCCGCCACGAATCCTCCCTAGCCCGTCAATGGTTGTACGAACGCGTAACGTCCGAGGTGAATTCCTGATCTGGACCCGCTACCGTCCGAGCGTCTTCACCATGACGTCGAAAACGGGTGCGCCGGGCAGGGGGTTCCGCTTCTGACCGAGCTTCTGCCAGCCCCACTTCAGAGCGGCGGCCTGGGCTGCCGTCGCGGCCGGAAGCACCGTCATCGTAGCCCGCTCCTCGGGCCTGCCATCCAGCAGCCGATCATGGACGGCCTCGGCGAGATGCAGCCGCCGCCAGCGCTCGGTCACCATCAGGTCGGCCATCGCCCACGTGCGGCCGGGCCATTCTTCGGTGACATCGGGCGGCAGCGGGCCGAGGAGGTTCTGCCACCAGGGGGTCGGCGGCACGAGACCGACGCCGTAACCCATTCCGATCAGCGTGCCCGTGGTCCGGGCCTCGACCAGCGCGAACCCCTCCTGCTGCCGCTGCGTCTCGAAACGGCGGCGGAACAGGTCGGCGTACTCCGGCCCCCAGGAGTACGGCGGATCGGCGTGGACCTCGGCGTACAGGTCGCTGTATTCGTCGATCCGCCGAGCGGCCTCGTCGGGATCTGCGTCATGCAACTCAATGGCGATGCTCGCCAGCGGTCTCTCCTCCTTGAAACAAGCTGCGCAATGGGACAAACCTCACCGGTCACGGCCCCCGCGAAACGCTCCCGGCGCGATGACCTCGCCGAACCGGCCGTACGCAGGGCCTAACGAGCGGGAGCCGACGATGACGCTATGAATATCGTCGCCTAATTCTCAAGGTGTCGCCCCGGAGGGTGCCGAGCTCGGCAAAGACGGCCGGCCGCCCGTCCTCCTCGACCCGGTGTCTTGACGGCCGAGGAGGACGCCCGTATGGTCAACATATTAATTGATAAAGAGGTTAGTTGATAAAGATGTCCGTTGACGAAGCAGCTCTGGACCGTGCGTTCACCGCCTTGGCCGACCCCGTACGCCGTGCACTGATCGCGCGCCTGTCGCGTGGTGAGGCGACGGTGAACGAGCTCGCGGAGCCGTTCCCGATCACCAAGCAGGCGGTCTCACGCCACATCCAGGTGCTGGAGGCGGCGGGGTACGCGAGTCCGAGGCGACGTGCGACGTCTTCCACACCGTCACCCCGGACGAGCGGATCATCCAGACCTTCGAGTACGACAGGGCTCCGGACATCGTGAGCCTGGACACGTCGACCTACTGCGGCGAGGTCATCCACGACGGCGACAAGGACGTCGTGATCATGGGAGGCGGAAGCGTCGCCTCGGAGTCCCCGCGCGCCGGACTGGTGGACGTCCTCTCGATCCACCTCGCCCCGGTCGTACTGCTCCACCTTCTACTGGGTGTCCTCGCCCGACGCCCGGCATTCACGCAACATCGCGATGCGTCCCGAGGTCAGCATCGTGATCTACGACTCGCACGCACCGGTCGGGGGCGCGGAAGCGGTCTACATGACGGCCGTCGCCGCACAGGTGCCGGACGGGGAACTCCCGAGGGCCGCGGCGCTCTACAACGACCCCTACCCGAGACGAAGCGCTTCGAGACCGGGGAACTCCTGGCGCCGTCCCTGTTCCGGCTCTACCGCGCGACCGCGACCGAGCACTCCGTACTCATCAGGGGTGGCGATCCGAAGTACGGCCGCGGTGCCGACTCCCGCCTGACACTGTCCGATATCTGAGGAGCGAACGATGACGGTGATCACGACCTTCTCCACGTCTCTCGACGGATTCATCGCCGACCCCACCGACGACGTCGGTCCCCTCTTCGACTGGCACTCGGCCGGCGACGTCGAGGTGCGGCCGGCGGGCTACCCACTGGCGCTGCGCATGTCCGAGGGGAGCGCGCGGCACTGGCAGGAGATGACCGACCGGGCGGGCGCGTTCGTCTGCGGCCGCCGGCTGTTCGACCACACGAACGGCTGGGGTGGAACCCCGCCACTGGGCATGCCGACGTTCGTCGTGAGCCACCGTCCGCCGCCCGAGAACTGGCCACCGCACCCGGACGCGCCCTACACCTTCGTCACCGACGGCCTGGAGAGTGCCATCGCCCAGGCGAAGGCGGTGGCCGGCGACCGCGTCGTCAGCGTCGCCGGCGCGAACCTCGCCCAGCAGGCCCTCAAGCTGGGCCTGGTCGACGAGGTGTGGCTGGATCTCGTGCCCGTGTTGCTGGGTAAGGGGATCCGCTACTTCGATGACGCCGGCCAGGTGATGCTTGAAGATCCCCAGGTCATCGAGGGGACCCGGGCGACCCATCTGCGGTACCGCGTTCGGCGAGGATGAGCCGCCGTACGGGGCACATAGTAAGAGAAGGGGGCCGAGCCGAGCCGCAGGTCAGAGCGGGCGTACGAGTCAGCGGGCGTTCGCAACCGACTGGCTGACCGGGTTTCGCAGCAGAGGGCGACTGGTCCCACCCGCCGCTCGCCCCCTTCCTCCGCCGGGCATGGCACGCAGGCATACTGGCCCGCATGGTGCGGGAGCGGCTGCGGAGACTACGTGCCGGCGAACGGGACTTCGTGTGGACGGCTCAGATCGGCCACGTGGCCGGTGAGGAGGACTGCCACCGATGCATTCGGCTGCGGGTGTGGGGTGGCGGCAAGAACAGCCGCGTGATGCAGGCGGACCTGCTGTCGAAGAGCTGGGGCTCGCCGTGGAGCGCGTGCGCGGCCGATGACGCCTACCTCCGCCGGGTCCGCCGCCCTCCCGTCGGCATCGAACCCCCGCAGGTTGACGTACAGCTGCCCGTCAGTGAAGCCGGGGGCGACCTCGTGCGCCCAGTGGAGCGCGAGGCTGGTCTTGCCGATGCCGGCCATGCCGTCGATCACGACGGCAGAGGGGGCCGGGGAGGCGCGCAGGACGTCGAGGTCGTCGCCACGGCCGACGAAGTGCGCCAGACCGGCCGGCAGCTGGGCGGGCCGCACCAGCGGGACCGGCTCCCGGCGCGACTCTGTGGCACGTGAGGTGGCGCGCAGCTCTGGATCCGCCTGGAGGATGCGGCGGTGGACGTCCTGCAGGCGGGGGGCCGGGTCGATGCCGAGTTCGTCCCGCAGGATGCGCCGCGTGTCGTCGAAGACGGCCAGCGCGTCCGCCTGGCGGCGACGAGCCCGAACCCGGTGTGCAGGTCCAGCCGTGGGGCATGGAGCGTATCGACGCGAACCTGATGGCGCTCTGTGAAAAGTACGACACCGAGCCGCTCCCCGAGGCTCCCTGACCTTCGTTCAGTGACCGGTCAGCGTTCGCTCCCAGAACACCTCATCGCGCCAGGCGCCGGCGATGTGGATGTGCGCGTGGGCGATTCCCCACGGCGTGAAGCCGTTGTTCCTCAGCACGCCCTGTGACGCGAGATTCTCCATCTGCGTGTGCGCCTCGGCCCGGTGCAGCCCGAGTTCTCCGGCCATCAGCTCCAGGACCAGGCCGACGGCACGGCTCGCGTGTCCCTGTCCCTGGGACGTGGTCGCCACCCAGTAGCCGAGGAAGCCCTTCTGGATCGGCCCGCGCACGATGGTGCTCACCGTCATCTGGCCGATGACGACCTCATCGGCCAGGATGACGCCGGGCCAGCCACCACCCTTGGCATGCGTGTCCAGCAGCGTCTCGATGCGGCCGGCCTGGTGAAGCGCGGTGTGGAACCCCTCCGGCCTGGCGGGCTCCCAGCGGGCGAACTCCTTGTGGTCGCGAGCGAGATGGTTCGCGATCGCCTCGGCGTCGGCTACCTCGATGAGCCGGATGGAGGTCTGCGGCGTCATCGGGCTAGAGCGCCGAGATCGAGGAGGGGGCGCGCTCGGCGCGGGAGAGCGCGCGCAGGACGTTGGTCGGGCCGTGCCGGCGCAGCGCGATCCGGGACAGCAGGTCGACGACGGTCTCGGTGGCCTCGGCGGGCAGCTCGGGCGTCGGCATCCCCACGCTGTAGGCGAGATCGTCGGAGTGCACGACGAGCTCCAGGAGCCGGCTCGTCACGAAGTCGTCCAAGCTGAGTGAGAACGCTCCTTAGGAGGAGCGCCGCACCGGCCGCGGCGAGGCACCGGGCAGGTCGACCCGCATCTTGGCCACGGCGGCGCGGGCCTCGGCCGCCAGCGCGGCCGCGCCGTCCGCAGCGAGCTTCTTCCCGCCGTCCCGGATCCCCACGTTGAACGCGTCGTCGAGATCCGACCCGATCCAGCTCGCCCGCGCGTAGTACTCGTGGATCGAGATGACCTCTTCCTCGGGCGCGGGCCCGGAGAGCACCTGCGGAACAAAGAAGATCTGCGCGGCCAGGTGACCCGCGAGGCCCTGGACATTGAGCTTCGACAGCGCGCTGGGCTCCCCCCACGCCGAGGCCACCTGAGGCGCGGCGATGAGGTCCGCCGCCGAGGCCGCCGCAGTGAGGTAGAGCTCTCTGACCTGCGCCATCCCGAAGCCTCCAGGGAACTGCGTACAAACGGCAAGATCGCCGAGTTTATCCGCCCATGTCCTTGCGGTGGCCCCGCCGGGCCGGATCGACCTCGGCGGTCCGCCGTTCGTGGGCGCGGATCACCCGTGCGGTCGGGTCCGGGGCCGAAGGCTCCCGTAGGCGGTCGGTGAGACGAAAGCCGTCCAGCTCGAACGCTGCTGCATGGTCGCGCTCGCTCAGGAGGAAGGACCCGCCGGTGGCGGCCGGGTCCCATCCGCGCTCCAGGGCATAGTCGATGACCGCCCGTACGTCACGCGGCTGGGGGTCGAGTTCCTGCAGGCGCTCGGGGTCGCGCTGCCGGACGTCCCCTCCGGTCTTTCGGCGCGGGCAGCGTTGTACCGCAGCCTGCTGGCCGGGCGGCGCGTCCTCGTCGTACTGGACAACGCACGCGACTCCTCGCAGGTCAGGCCGTTGATCCCAGGCTCCGCCGACTGCCTTGCCGTGATCACCAGCCGCAATGAGCTTCCCGACCTCGTCGCGGCGTACGGGGCACGGCCGCTGAGCCTGGGGCTGCCCAGCGCCGATGAGGCGCAGGAGTGCCTCGTCTGCGTGCTCGGCCGGGATCGGGTGGATGCGGCGCCCGATGCCGTCGCCGAGATCATCGAGTGCTGCGGGCGCCTGCCGCTGGCGC
>DASQPY010000646.1:0-7843 GCA_035643735.1 Actinoallomurus sp.
ACCGGCCGGCGACGTCTTCTCTCTCGGCGCCGTGCTGACCTTCGCGGCCACCGGCCACGGACCGTTCGGGCACGGCGCGATGCACGAGCTGGTCTACCGGGTGGTGCACCAGCCGCCCTGGCTGGACGGCATCGCCGACCCGGACCTGGGCGGGCTCATCACGGCCTGCCTGAACAAGGACCCGGCGCGCAGGCCCCCCGTCGACGAGGTGCTGCGGCGGCTCGCGGCCTCCGCGCCCGTCGCCCCGTACGGCGTCGCCTGGCTGCCCCCGCCCGTCGCGGCGCACATCACCGCGCCGGTCCCGCTGCCCGCGCCCACCCGGCCGGGCGTGGGACGGCGCGGGGTCATCTTCGGCGCCGTGGGCGTGGCGGGCGTCGCGGCGCTCGGTGGCGGAGGGCTGCTCCTGCGCGACCGGATGAACCGTCCCGAGGAGGGCACCTGGACCTTCGCACCGAAGAGCGGCGAGATCACCGGCGGCCCGGCCCTGTCCGGTGGCCTCCTGTTCGTCACCGAGGACTACGTGTCCAAGGGACTGGTCGCGCTCGACCCGCGTACCGGCAAGCCGCGGTGGAGCACGGTCGACGTGCAGAAGCCCACGGCGGCCGACCCGCTGCACGTCATCGCGACCGGACGGGTCGTCTACACCAACGGCGGCTTCAAGGCGTTCAAGGCGATCAACCAGGCGAACGGCGCTTCGCTGTGGACCGTGCCGGCCGACCTGATCACGGCGGACCCGGCCCCGGTGGTCGGCGGCGGTCTCCTCTTCAGCGCCGGAACCCGGTCCGAAGAGGGGCTGTGCGCCTACGACGGCCTGACCGGGCAGCGGCGCTGGGCCTTCAACACCGGACAGGCCGTGCAGGCCGGTCCCTGTGTCGCCGGGGCGACCGTCTATGTCGCCAACCGTGAGGGCACCGTGTTCGCGGTCGACACGGCCGCCGGGCAGGCCCGTTGGCGGCACGAGCTCGACCCGTCGGGGAGCCTCCCCATCCAGGTGGACAGCCCGCCGCTCATCAGCGGAGAGACGCTGTTCGTCGCCACCCAGGACAAGACGCTGTACGCCCTCGACGCGGCCGGCGGGCGGCAACGGTGGAAGTCGGCGGCGGACACCACCGGTGGCGGCGGTCCCCCCGCCCTGTCCGCGTCCGGGGATCTGATCTTCCTGACCGACGACCTCGGCGGTCTGTACGCGATCGGCACGAGTGACGGGAAGCTCCGCTGGAAGCACGCCTTCAGCGGCAAGGACCATCACGCGGCGTCGCTGCTCCCCGTCATCAGCGGCGGGATGGCCTTCTGCTTCAACGATGACGTCCTCTACGCGCTCGACCGGGCGACCGGCGCCGTGCGATGGCAGGTGGGCGACCTCGACACGGTGTACGAGCTGCCGGTCCTCGCAGCCGGAGCGCTGCACTTCGCGAGCCTGTCGGCGATCGTGTCGTTCGATCCCGCGACCGGCCGGGTGCTGCGCAGACGTCCCGCGGAGCTGGCGCACGACCTTGTCGCCTCCGGAGACTCCCTGTACTGGCGTGACCAGGCCAAGGTGTACGCGGCCCGGGCGAAGGGCTGATTATGCTTTGTCAACCGCACGACTGACAGCCGAGGGGATTCGCGCAGTGGCCAGGGGACGTGTTGTGAGGTTCGACGAGGTGCGCGGGTACGGCTTCGTCGCTCCTGACGACGGTGGTGAGGACGTGTTCGTCCACGTGAACGATCTTCTCGATGACAAGTGGGTCTTCTCGCCGGGCGTCAACGTGGAGTTCCAGGTCATGGAGAGCGGGCGGGGACTCAAGGGGTACGACGTCCGGTTGCTGCCCGGGGCCCGTAAGGACGCCGCTCCCCGGCAGGCCGAGCCTCCCGCGCCCGGCCGCGCGGCCGACGAGGATCCCACCTGCGAGATCCTGTCCACGGGCGACTTCCGTCAGGAGCTCACCGAGGCGTTCATCCAGGCGGCTCCGGAGCTGACCGGCGCGCAGATCGTGTCGCTGCGCGAGCGGATCATCAAGCTCGCCGCGACGCACGAGTGGATCGAGGACTGACCCGCCGGGTCAGCCGTTCTTGAGGCGGCTGCTGTAGGCCCGCTGGGACATGCCCGGAGACCGTCAGCCATCGGGCCGGCGCGGCGCGGTCGCCGAGGAGCTCGGGCCGTCCGCCGACCGCGGGCCGGGTGTTGACGAGGCCCAGCGGCAGATCCGAGCTCTCGCACACCGACGGCCTGCGCTCGCCCGCCACCGCCTCTTGCACGATCGCACCCTCCTCGCCGGCAGCCAGGTTCTGGAGTCAGAAGGACGGGTCTCAGCGCCCCACCGGTTTCTGGGCCGAGGAGTTCGTTGAGCCCCATCGCGTCCTGGTCGAGGCCGGCGTGGACGTCACGATCGCGACTCCGGGAGGCCGGGTGCCCGTCGCCGACGAGGGCAGTCTGTCGCTCCAGGCGAACAGGGGGGACGCCGGCAAGGTGGCTCACCTGCGTGACCACCTGAAGAAGGCCGCGCCGTTGCTGGAGTCGCCCAAGCGGCTGGAGGACGTGGACCCCGCCGACTACGACGGTGTTCTGATCCCGGGCGGCCACGGGCCCATGCAGGACCTTGCCGTCAACCCGGACGTCGCACGGATTCTGCAGACCATGCTGCCCGACCAGAGCAAGGTCGTGGCGTCCCTGTGCCATGGGCGGGCCGGCTTCATGTCCGTCGCGGCGCGGGCATGACCGGTAACCGGCCCCGGCCGTGAGACCGGAGGCGGCGACCAGAGAATGCTCTGGTCGCCCGCATCATCACGGGAGGCTTGATCGGGCCAGCCCCGCGGCGAACTGCGCGGGCACGGCCTATAACGTGCGCGCATGGAACTCATCGGGCAGATCACCGCTGACCGTCCCCTGCTCGTGATGGCCGTCAAGGAGGAGGCGCAGTGCTTCGGGAACGACCTGCCGATCCTCCTCACGGGGATGGGCAAGGTCAACGCCGCGACCGCGCTGGCCGCCGTCCTCGCCCGGAATCCCCGCCCCTCCGGCGTGGTCAATCTGGGTACCGCCGGGGCGCTGCGCCCGGGATGGGCGGGCACGCACGTCATCGGGACGGTCATCCAGCACGACCTGGACACCGACGTACTGCGCACACTCACCGGTGAGATCTACGGACCTCCGCTGAAGCTGTCCGATGGTGACGGGCCGACCCTGGCGACCGGTGACTCCTTCATCGCCGACGAGGCCGCACGCGAACGCCTGGCCGCCCGTGCGCCCCTGGTCGACATGGAGGGCTACGCGCTGGCGGCGGCCGCCGAGCAGGCCGGGGTTCCGCTGCGCATCGTCAAACATGTCAGCGATGACGCGGGAGACGGCGCCGCGCGGACCTGGCGCGAGACGGTCGAGGACTGTTCGCGTGCCCTCGCCGGCTGGGCCGCGCGGAACATCTCCCTATCTCACTGAGGGTGACCGGTCGCCGACGGCACCGTGAGCCATGTGACCACCGAGCGGCTTGGTGCCGGAGTGATGTCTCATAGGTGAGCGCGTCCGGTCGCGCATCATGGCCAGCCGGTAGACGGCCCTACCGCTGGCATGACATCGAAGATGGGGGCTGGCGCCGCTGACTTTGGCTCTCGGAGCGGCGAAGGTGGGTGACGTAGTCGGAAGAACAAGCGAGAGCCGTCCCCAGGCTCTCCACCGGTGGCCCCCCGGTTCATGATCCGGCTGGCCGTCCCCCCACGGTCGAAGCGGTTGTACGGGCCGCGGCGGACTCCCCCGCCGCCGCGGCCCGGATGGCCGGGCACGCCCTCCCGCCGCCGCGCGCGGAACACGATGGCCTTAGGGTGCATCTGTCCGTGTCGTCGCTGGTCGAGCGGGAGAACCATGCCCAAGCCCCCTCAGCAGGCCCATCAGCCGCGGCTCCGCCGCCTGCCCGACCCCGAGGCCCTGGGGGAGGCCGCAGCGCAGGACATCGCCGCCGCGCTGATCCGGCGGCTGGAGATCCGGCCCGAAGTCCGGATGATATTCGCGTCGGCGCCGAGCCAGGAGGCGACCCTTCGGCGGCTGGCCGCGCATCCGGGCATCGACTGGCCGCGGGTGACCGCCTTCCACATGGATGAGTACCTCGGCCTGGACGCCGGCGCGCCGCAGCGGTTCGGCAACTGGCTGCGCGAGGTGCTGCTGGACCGCGTCCCCATCGGCACGGTGCACCTGATCGACCCCGGCGGTGAGCCACGGGCGACCGCCGAGGCGTACGCCCGGCTGCTGGCCGCCGCCCCGATCGACCTCACCTGCATGGGCATCGGTGTCAACGGGCATCTGGCGTTCAACGACCCGCCGGCGGACCTGGACGACCCTTCGCCCGTCAAGATCGTGGAGCTGGACGAGGTCAGCCGCAGGCAGCAGGTGGACGACGAGTGCTTCGACTCTCTGGAGGCCGTGCCCCACCGGGCGATCACGCTCACGATCCCGGCACTGCTGTCGGCGGAGGAGATCTTCTGCATGGTGCCCGGCGCCCGCAAGCGCGCGGCGGTGACGGCCGCACTGCACGGACCGATCGGGGGCCGGCTGCCGGCCAGCGCGCTGCGTACCCATCCGCACTGCACGATCTACGTCGACGAGGAGTCCGCGCCCGATGTCCCATGACCACCGGTGAGGCTCACCGGCCGCGACCCGGCGAGCGGGCGTACGCTGCGGGTCACCGTCGAGGACGGGCGTATCGGCGAGATACGCGCGACGGATGAGCCCTCGGAGCTGTGGCTCGCGCCCGGACTGGTCGATCTTCAGGTCAACGGGTTCGCCGGGCATGACGTCAACGCGCCCGACGTCGACGAGGCGACGGTGACGGCGCTGGTGCGCTCGTTGCACCGGGCGGGAGTGACCACGGTCGTGCCGACGGTGATCAGCGCGCCCCAGGAGCGCATCGTCGCGGCACTGTCGGCGATCGCGCGGGCGCGCGCCGCGGACCCGCTCGTCGCCCACGCCATCCCGTACGCCCATTTGGAAGGGCCGTTCCTGTCCGGAGAGGACGGCCCGCGCGGCGCCCACGACCGGCGCCACGTCCGGCCCGCCGACCTCGGCGAGTTGCGCCGCTGGGGTGACCTGGCCGGCATGGTGACCGTCTCGCCGCACGACGAGGCGGCGATCGACCTCATCGGGCAGGCCACCCACATGGGCGTACGCTGCGCGATCGGCCACACCCACGCGACACCCGAGCAGATCACCCGCGCCGCCGACGCCGGCGCCACCCTTTCCACCCACCTGGGCAACGCGACGTACGCCCTGCTGCCCCGGCATCCCAACCACCTGTGGAGCCAGCTCGCCGACGACCGGCTGCACGCCGGGTTCATCGCGGACGGGCATCATCTGCCGGCGGAGACGTTCCGCGCCATGCTCCGCGCCAAGGGCGTCGAGCGCGCGCACCTGGTGTCGGACGCCACGTCGCTGGCCGGCCTGCCGCCGGGACGCTACCGGACGCCGGTCGGGGGAGAGGTGGAGCTGTCGGAGACGGGCCGGCTGTCCCACGTCGGCACCCCGTTTCTGGCGGGCGCGTCCCGTTCGCTGGCGGACGGGGTGGCGACCGCGATCGCGATGGCCGACCTGACCCTTTCCACCGGGCTGCGCCTGGCCTCGGCGAACCCCGGGCGGTTCACGGGCGGCCGTGGCGTCCTGCGGACCGGGGCGCCCGCGGACCTGATCACGTTCGCGTGGCGGCCGGGCGACCGCACGCTCGACGTCCGTACGGTGGTCGCCGCCGGCCGGGCCGTGTGGGAGGCCTGACGCCGGCGCCGGCCGGAGCCAGGGGGTTCTGAACTGTTCGGCGTTGCGTGAGTAAACGTGAGCGAACGTGTGTTTTGTTGAATGCATGAAGTTGGCCGAATGGGCCCGGAGTAACGGCGTCCACCCGCAGACCGCGTACCGGTGGTTTCGGGAGGAGAAGATGCCGGTGCCTGCTCGGCGGCTGGAATCGGGAACGATCTGGGTTGATGCCACTTCAGCGGAGACCGCCGGGCGGGTGGTGCTGTACGCGCGGGTGTCCTCCCGCGATCAGCGCTGGGACCTGGACCGGCAGGTCGCTCGCCTCACGTCGTGGGCTGCTACGAACGGGCACGAAGTCAGTGAGGTCGTTACCGAGGTCGGGTCCGGGCTGATCGGGAAGCGCCCGAAGTTGCGGCGGGTGTTGTCGGACCCGTCTGCGACGGTGGTGGTCGTGGAGCACAGTGACCGGCTGGCCCGCTTCGGGGTCGAGCACCTCCAAGCCGCGCTCGGTGCGCATGGCCGCCGGATCGTGGTGGCCGATGCTGGTGAGACCACCGATGACCTGGTGCGCGACATGATCGAGGTCCTCACCGGTATGTGTGCCCGTCTTTATGGCAGGGGTGGTGCGCGGAACCGGGCGATGCGTGCGGTCACTGCCACCAAGCAGAAACCGGGCGAGGTGGCCTGATGGCGAGGTTTGAGACTCCCACCGGTTGGGTGGTGCAGGCGTACCGGTTCGCGCTGGACCCGACCCCGGCTCAAGAACGCAACCTGTGGTCGCATGCTGGTGCCGCGCGGTTCGCGCGTAACCACATGCTCGGCCTGGTCAAGGCGGTCTTGGATCAGCGGGCAGCGGAGCGGTCCTATGGCATCGGGGAGGCCGGCCTGACCCCGAGTCTGGGATGGTCGCTCCCTGCGTTGCGGCGGGCCTGGAATGCCCGCAAGGCGACGGTGGCGCCGTGGTGGAGGGAGAATTCCAAGGAGGCGTACAACACTGGCCTGGACTTCCTCGCCCGCTCGCTGGAAGCCTGGGCCAAATCCCGCAAGGGCCGGCGGGCCGGAGCAGTGGTCGGGTTTCCCCGGTTCCACTCCCGCCGTGACAGGGCGAGCGTGCGGTTCACCACCGGCACGATCCGCCTGGACGTCGACCGGCACCACGTCGCCCTGCCCCGGCTCGGGACCATCCGGACGCACGAGTCCACCCGCAAGTTGGCCCGCCGCCTCGAGGCCGGAACCGCCCGGGTCCTGTCTGCCACCGTCACCCGCGACAGCGCCGGTCGCTGGCATGTCGCCTTCCAGACCCTCGTGCAACGCAGCACCGCGCGGCCCGCGCACGTGCCGGTGATGCAGCCAGCGGTGGGTGTCGATGTCGGCGTGAAGGACCTGCTGGTGGTCGCCACCCCCGACGGTGCCCAGGTCGAGCGAGTACCTGCACCCAAGAGCCTCACCGCCGCACAAGCCCGGCTCCGGGCGTTGCAACGCAAGGCCGCCCGCCGGCAAGGCCCCTACGACACCATGACCAAGCGCAAGCGACAGCCGTCGAACAGGTGGCGTCGCACCCAGGTGAGGATCGGAAAGACCCACGCGCGCGCCGCGAACGTGCGCCGCGATGCGCTACACAAGGCCACCACCCGACTCGCTCAGCGGCACCAGATCATCGCGGTGGAGACGCTGAATGCCTCGGGGATGCGTTCGGCCGGCGGTGCCCGCAAGCGTGGACTGAACCGCGCCCTCGCAGATGCCGCGCTGGCGCAGGTGCGGCGGATGCTGGCCTACAAGACCACCTGGTACGGGTCCGCCCTGGTCCAAGCCGACCGGTGGTACCCGTCCTCGAAGACGTGCTCGGGATGCGGCAGCCGAAAGCCAAGGCTGCTGTTGTCCGAGCGCACCTACGTGTGCGAATACTGCGGCCTGATCCTCGACCGGGACCTCAACGCCGCGATCAACCTCGCCCGACTCGGTGAGACCCAGCCCCTGGGTGAAACGAGTCTCGCCGGGAGTGGCCCGGTGGCAGGACGTGGAGCCACGCATGAGACCGAACCCGCGCCAGCGGGCGACGCGGCAGGCTGCGAAACGTCAACCCCGCACCACCAACCGGTGGCTCAGCCGGGGACCGCCTCACCGCAAGGCGAG
>DASQPY010000647.1:0-8655 GCA_035643735.1 Actinoallomurus sp.
ACGGCGGTACCCATCGCCCGCCTCGGTGACCGGTATGGGACCGCCCGCGTCCTCGCCCTCGTCAACCTCGCCCGCGCCGCGGCGACCCTGGCCTTCCTGGCGGTGGACGGCTGGTGGACCTTCCTCGTGGTCACCATCGCCGCCGCGATGACCGAACAGGCCGCGCAACCGCTGGTCCAGGTGCTGGCGGGCGCTCATGCGAAAAGCCGGTCCCGGGAACGGACCATGGCCGTCCAGCGCACGCTGATCATGGTCGACCTGAGCGTCGGCAACCTCATCGGGGCGGCGGCCATGGGTGCGCCGAGCCCTGTGGTCTCCCGGTGGCTGCTCGTGGCCAGCGCCATAGGATACGTCGCCGTCGCGGTGCTTCTACGTGCCTTCCCGAGATCCGCCGGGCCGACCATCTCGGTGCCGTCGGTACGCGTGGTCTTGAAAGACCGCCGGCTCATCGCCTTCGCGTCGTACAACGCCCTGGTGTCGCTGTGGATGCCACTGCTGCTCGTCGCCTTCCCGCTGTGGGTGACCCAGAGCACGCACGCTCCCATCCGGATCATCGGGGTGCTGTACGCGGTCAACACGATGATGTGCGTCGTGCTCCAGATACCGATCGCGCGGTTGATCCGCACACCACGGCGTTCATTCGTCGCGTACGCGGCCAGCTGCCTGTGCACCATGCTCTGCTGTTTCGGCTTCGTCGCCTCCGCCGGAGGTGGAGGCACCATCGTGGTGGTCTTCCTCACCGCCTCGGTCGTCGTCCTCACCCTGAGTTCGATAACGCAGGTGGGAGCGCAATGGCCGATCTACTTCGCCATGGCGCCCGAGGGAGCCGCGAGCCAGTACCTCGCCGTCGTCACCACCGGGCGAGCCTTCGCCACACAGGTCGCCGGTCCGGCGCTGATGACCGGCGTCGTCCTTGCCCTGGGGCCCGCGGGCTGGCTGGGTCTGGCAGGAGCCACCGCGGTCGCCGCATCGGCGCCTGTCCTGACGATACGCTTCCGCGGCCTGGCCGTGCCTCTCGATGAGGTCCCCGAAGAGGCTCACCGATGACATCGGTCACCCCCAGTCCCGCTCCCGGTACCCGTTCCGCCGATGGGTGCGCCCCTCGCTCCGTGCGCCGTAGCCCGCCCCGGAGACGCCCTCGGCCTCGGCTCATTTGTCGCGCCGACACCAGCGCGTGATCGCCCGCAGCTGGACCTGTTCGCAGATCCCGAGTCCACGAAGACACGGTCTAACGGCGTCGGGGCCTGAAGTAGCCGTAGCGGATCAGTCCGGGCAGCGTGAGCGCGGTGACCAGACGCTGGGTGCTGGGCCTCATCTTCGTGCGCCACTCGTCGTCCAGACGCAGCGGCAGCCGGCCGGTGCGCACACGCATCGGGTTGCCGGCGACGCTGTGATCGGCGTCGAGCATCACCGATTCCGCAGTGATGAAGTTCAGCTCCTCGGGGGTGCGCTCCTGACCGCAGTGGTCCAGGATGCCCTCGATCCGCTTGCGCGGCGCGGCGACGAAGTCCTCGTACCGCAGCAGCGTGACGCGGCCGCCGAGTGGCCTGAGCACCTCGACGCAGGCGTTGAACCACAACCACTCCAGAGCGGCCTTCGCGGGGCCGTGGCGTGCCATCAACCGACTGTCGCGGTCGGCGCGCTCGACCCGCTTGGCCCATGAGTAGCAGACCCCCCGGCTACCGCGGACGAGATGGACCGTCCGGACGCTCATCCCCGGGACGTGCCGCAGCAGGAACGCCGAGGAGGGGAACTTGGACGAGTCCACGATCACCTCGCATCCGGACACGGCCTGGATGCCCGCGTACAGGTCGCGTAACAGCGCCGTGTAGCGGTTCAGGCGCCTGCGGAACGAGAGGCTCAGCCACGGGGCGAGCTGCAACGGCACGTACCGGTTGCGGACGATGGTGCGGTGCAGCCGCCGAATCTCGTCGAGGTCGAGTTCCTGCCAGCCGCCGAACGCCTCCTTGCCGACCTCCGTCCAGAACTCACAGTCGTGGAAGCGCTCACCGCAGCCGCATCGCTGGTTCTTGCGGACGCCCTGCTCCCAGAGGTACCTCAGCTCCCCCACCGAGCAGAGTCCCGGGACGTGGCCGAGGACACGCGACACCAGGGTGCTGCCGCTGCGGCCGTGCCCGGCGATGAAGACCACAGGGATCTCGGATGTGGATCGCTCATCAGACATCCGCCGACCCTAGCGAGGGCAGGGCGTCTGAGTCCTCAAGAAATCCCAAACCAGAATGAGCTGAACGCGGCAACCTGTCCTTGAATGGCGTCAATACTCGGCAGCGAGGTCGTAACCTTGCCTGATGCGGCACTAAGCCGCCTTTCCTGGGTCTTGAGTGGTGCGTCCTGTATTTACTGATACGTACTTGATCGACATGACCGTTCCGATGAGGAATGGGAGCGGCTGGAGCCGTTGCTTCCGCTTCACCCGGGCCGTGGAGGCCGAAGGCGAGGACTGGACGGTGTCGGCTGATTCCACCCTCGCCCGCGCGCCCCAGCCGACCGGAGCGAACGTCTCCGCCATTCCCCCGCAATCAGCAGATGCGCGGCCCGTACCGCATCCCCGGGTGAGGTCAGCCGGTACGCCTTGTAGCCGGCGACGCCGGTCAGCAACGCGGTGAACATCCATTCGAAAGCCACCCGAGCCTCCTGTTCCGACCATCGCTACCGGGCCTCGGGCCGGTTCATGCGGGTGAGTAGCTCGTTGTAAGCCGCCAGCGCGGTCTCGTCCTCGTCCACGTCGTCGCTGGTGCGCAACTGCTCGCGGTCGGTCTCGCCGCCGGGCCGCTCGTGGCCGGTGCCGGCGAGGGCGGACTGGCGAGCCGACTCCAGGAATGCGCCGGCACGGCGAGCGTCCGGTGAGCGGTCCAGCATCCACATGGCGCCGACGACGACCATCATCACGAACATCAGTCCGTCGCCACCGATCCACATGACCGCGCCGCCGTCGTGGATGTCGGTGAGCGGGCCGGGGCCCCACGCCGGATGCATCCGCGCGTAGGACGGAAACGGCGGGTCGGGTGCCTGCAGCAGGACGATCCCGACGATGGTGTCGGCCGACATCCCCATGAAGAGGCTGAACAGCCGCAGCGGGTAGACGAGAGGACGGTACGGGGAGTCGGCGGTCAGCAGCCGGGAGAAGTAGAGGTATCCCCCGCCCAGGTAGAGCCCGTGCTCGACCACCATCAGGACGGGCGAGCCCATCATGGCGTCCATGAATCCGGACAGGTGCACGCCGAACAGCACGCAGATATAGACCGCCAGTCCGGTGAGCGGTGAGGCCGCGACGGCCGTCACCGGCGAGCGGCGGACCGCCTCGAACCGGGCGGTGATACGCAGCAGCAGGGTGACCGGGTGGCCCAGGCACAGCAGCCACGGCGCGGCCATGATCAGCATGAGGTGCTGGATCATGTGCACCCAGAACAGGCCGCCGTCTCCGTAGACCCCCGGGCTGCCCATGATCGCGGCGGCCACGACGCCCAGGCCGGCCGCGAAGCAGCCCGCACGGGCGACCGCCCAGCGCTCGCCCCGCCGTCGTACCGCGACCACGGCCCCGAGATACAGCAGCAACGCGACCAGCAGGACCGCAGTGGTGATGGGCGCGAACCGCCACGTGGTGAATGCCCGGCTCCAGGTGAGGGGGGCCAGTGGAGCCGTGGGCATCGGCATGTTCATGACAGGCTCTCCATCAGGTCCTGGCCGAGGTAACGCCCGGGCCGGCAGCCGGGCGGCACGGCGAACAGCGCGCTGGACTCGTGTCGCAGGAACCGGCTCAGGTCATCGGCGCCGGACAGGCGCTGCTGGATCCGCGTGAACCCCTCGCGTGGGTCGGCTTGAAAGGACATGAACAGCAGGCCCGCGTCCGGTGCGCCGTCAGACCGGTAGCCGTCGAAGTAGGAGAACCCCTTCCGCAGGATCGTCGCACCGTCGTTGGCGTGGGGAGACGCCTGCCGTACGTGGGCGCTCGCCCCGATCGCCAGCGCGCCGGCGGGGTTCTGCGCCTCCAGGTCGAGCGGGGTGAACTCGGTGCCGCCGGACAGCGGGGCGCCGGTGTCCTTTCGCCGTCCCACGATCTGCTCCTGCCGGCTCCGCGGCAGGGCCTCCCAATCGTCCAGAAGCATCCGGATCCGCCGGAACACCAGGTAGCTGCCGCCGCGCATCCAGGCCGGGCCGGACGCGAAAATCCGCCCGTCGAACCCGGCATCGGCCGGGCGCGGGTTCCCGGTACCGTCCAGCTGGCCCATCAGGTTGCGGGGCGTCGCGCCCGCGCCGGTCACGCCGCCGGATGTGCTGAAACCGCTCATCTGCCAGCGCACGCGTACGGTCCCCCGGCCCAGGCGCGTCAGAGTGCGCAGCGCGTGCGCGACCACAAGGGCGTCGTCGGCCGTGAGGAGCACCCCCAGGTCGCCGTCACTGCGCTTCTTGTCGATCGCGTCGCGAGGGAACGGCGGCAGCGGCTCGAGCTCGCCCGGTACGGCCGCGCCGAACCGGTGCAACAGGGACGCGCCGAACCCGGCCGTGACGGTGAGAGATGCGGGCCCGTACCCGGTCACCATCGCGTTGTCGCCGGGCACCGGGCGGCCGTCCGTCAACCGCCGTGCCGCCGCGGTCCAGGCCCGCAGCGTCCCCGCAAGCCGCGCCGCGGTCACCGCCGGTTCGACGTCGAACGCGGCGAACCAGCCGTGCGCGGCGTACGGGGCGAGGATGCCCGCCTGGTGGTCCCCGTCGAACGGGATACGGCGGTCGCCGATGGCGTGTGCGCGCTCGCCACCGGCCACCTCGGCGACGCCGGCGCCGACGGTGGCTCCGGCCATGACGGCTCCACCGGCCACCGAGGCGAGAGCGAGCAGGCGACGCCGGCCCGCGTTCTTGGGCTCATCGGTGCTGTGCTTGTCGATTCCCTCGCTTCGCTCAGTCATGTGGTCTCACCTCCGGTCTCATCGGATCGTCTGGGACAGCTGGACGGCGGTCTCGTCGATGTCGCCGGTAGGGACCGTGATCCTGATCAGCCATCGGCCGGCCGCCGTGCTCGGCGCGGTGACGGCGGTGTACCGGCCCGGCGCGTCGAACGTCAGTGTCACCGCCGGCGGAAGGGCGGCCAGGACCGCACCGTCCGCCGGTGAGCTGGAGGACAGCGTCGCGTGCGCCCCTGCCGGGACAGCCGTCACGAGCAGAACACCAGGACCGCGCCGAGCGACGCACTCGCTTTAGCGATCATCGGCTTCCTGTCGCAACAGCTTCGGCAGGTCGGTCGCGTAGTCGCGGGAGGAGACCCCGGCCGTGTAGACCACGTGCGCCAGGTGGTCCGTGCCGAACGGCAGCACCTCGGCACCGTGAGTGACCTGGTACTCACCCGCCGTCGACGACGGCTTCTCCAGCGCGATCCCGAGCGCCTTGGCCGCCGCCTGGATCTTGGCGTAGTCGCCGGTCAGCCCGATGAACGTCGGGTTGAACGATGCCAGCCAGGACTTGATCACCTTCGGCGTGTCCCGCCACGGGTCACTGGTGATGAACACGACCGCGATCTGGGACCGCTGCGCGGGTGTCAGCAGGCGCAGCGCCCCGGCGAGATCGGCCATCGTGGTCGGGCAGACGTCCGCGCAGTGGGTGTAGCCGAAGTAGACCAGCGTCAGCCTGCCCCGGGTCGCCTTGATCAGATTCACCGGCCGGCCCGACGTTCCGGTCAGAGTCAGATCCGGTTCGCGGAACGGCGTCGTGAGCTTGGTGCCGTGCAGATCCGGAGCCGCTCCCAGGACCTGTACCGGCGGCGTGTGGTCACGGCCGCAGGCCGTGACCATGACGGCCAGCAGGCAGACGACCAGGAACATCCGGTGCCACCCGGCCTCCGAAGCCGGGTGACCGGTCGTCATCGACCTCATGCCGAGGACGACCTGCCGGACCGGATGAGCGCCGTGACGCCGGCGACGAGACCGAGCAGACCGGCCACCAGGCCGAGCACACCGAGCGTCGTCCCCGTACCGCCGTCATCGTCGTCGCTCCTGGCGGCCGGGGCCGCCTGCGGGCCGGCCGCCTTGGTCAACGTGATCGACGGAGCCGGGTGCTCCGGCTCCTGACCGCCGCTGGGCAGCTCGATCCACCGCACGACGCTTTCCTTGCCGGACTTGTCGGTGTAGGTCTGCAGCGTCTTGAAGTAAAGCCTGGGGGTGTCGGTGGGCAGCGGCCCGAGCGAGATGGCGAACTGCTGGAACTGCCCCGGCGTGATCTTGCCGCCGGACCAGGTGATGTCGGTGACGCCCTCGGTCACCTCGCCGTCATCGGTCTTGATCGGCTGAGGCAGCTTGCCCTTGGTCACCTCGATCTTCCAGCCGGGCGTCGGCTGCACCGACACCGACGCGATCGGATGGTCGGTCGGCAGGTGCAACTGCACCTTGGTGGTGTCGGCGTCGGCCTCCTCATTGGGCACCCGAACGTTGAAGGCGCCATACCCGCCAGGCTCGGCGGTGTCGGGGCTGACGGTGACATGGGCGGCCGCCGGAAGGGCCAGCGCCACGATCGCGGCGGCGACGACGCCGCCGCCGGTCAGCACGCTTTTTGCGGCATGCGGGAAAGACATGATGCTCCTCGGTCATGACATACGGATGACGGGCCCCGACGCGTGCGACACAACAGCCCCGAGCGCCCGGAGGGCGGAACGGAGGCGTCACACGCGGAAGGCGGGCCAGGTGTTCAGGCGAACGCGGGGAGACCGCCGGCCCGAGGAGGACCACGACGTACGAGAACGTGCCGCAGGACGGCGACCTTCGGGGGTGGCTCGTCCTCCACCCGCCCGACCGTGACGCGAACCGGGCCGGGGCTGATCGGCAAGGCAGCGTTGAGCAGCAGGATCAGCACTCGCAGCGTACGGTCGACCAGGAACCCGGCGACCACCCGAAGAGCACGCCACAGCGCCCGTTCACCGGCATAGAGCCAGGCCGCGGCCAGACACCCGGCCAGCACGTGGGCACCGAACATGCCCAGGGACGCGCCGGTTCCGTGTGACACGGCGAGACTGCCGGCCGCATGCATGCCACCGGCCCGCATCTGCATGTGCACCGGCCCCGTAGCGGGGCCGGACGGCGTGCAGCAGCTGAACCACACGTGCAGGCAGACCTGCGCGACCTGCACCGCGAGCAGAATCCACCAGGCGGGACGCCGCCGGTCTGCCAGGCAGTACCCCACCGCACCGACGCCCGCCAGCGCCACCCAGCTCACCCACAACCGCGCCGGACGCGCGGCCATCAGATCATGCCCGACCTGGGACAGCGCGACACACACCGCGGCGAACACCCCGGCGCGCATCACACGGAACCACCCAGGAGGATGCATGACCCCACTCAACAACTACGGCATGTAGTACATCGAGAATAGCGCGCCCAAACGTGGCCTGCGATTCGCCTCGTGGCCGATCATGCTCCGGTGGAGTCGTCCGCCATGACGAGAGTGCGTACGGGGAAGGGGATCTCGATGCCCTCCGCGATGTACCGCCGGTGCAGCCGTTTGATGAACTCGTGCACGACCAGGTACTGGTCGGTGAACTCGCGCGTCCGCAGTATCACCGAAAAGTCGATGCTCGAGTCGCCGAACGTGTGGAAGCGCACCGACGGCTGATGGTCATCGACCCCACCGTCCACACCGGCCATCACTTCCTGCGCCACGTCGAGAGTGACCTTCTCCACCTGGTCGAGATCACTTCCATAGCCGACCCCCACCTGGACCAGTACGGACAGGTCCTGTGCCGGCCGATGGTAATTGGTCAGGATCGCGTCGGCGAAACGGGAGTTCGGGACGATCACCAGGTTGCCGGCCAGCTGGCGGATGGTCGTGTTACGCCAGTTGATGTCGACGATGTAACCCTCCTGGTCGCTGTCCAGGCGTACGTAGTCTCCCGGCTGCACCTTCCTCGATGCGAGGATGTGCACCCCGGCGAAGAGGTTGGCCAGCGTGTCCTGCAGTGCGAGCGCGACGGCGAGGCCGCCGACGCCCAGAGCCGTCAACAGCGGCGTGATGGACACCCCGAGGCTCTGCAGCAGCACCAGGAGCCCGATCCCGACGACCACCACGCGGACGATGTTCACGAAGATCGTTGCCGACTGCGCGACGCCGGCGCGGGAAAGCACGATCGAGGAGACGACGCCGGCGGCGAATCTCGCGACCGCGACGGACACGGTCAGGATGAGCACCGCCAGCAGGATGTGGTCCGCGGTCTGCCGGGATTCCGGCCGCAGGTGCACGATCGACACCGACACCCACAGACCGAGCGCCGAAGCCGACACCAGCGCCAGGTCGCGCAGCAGCGTCAACAGCAGATCGTCCCACGCCCAGCGCGTATGACCGGCGCGCCGGGTCAACCAGCCGAGCACACCGCGAAGGCCGAGGCCCACGACCACCGCCGCGACCGTGACGGCCGCCGCCACCGCGAGCCGCTCCCAATCCATCGGATCGCTCAGCGGCGTCTCCCAGGTCCCTCCAGGCGTAAAGTGGATCATGAGAGCATATGATTGCATAATGCAATGATTGCCGTGAATCGGAACGCGGCCGCGTGGGATGGCCGTGACGGCGATCAGCGGTGTCTGATCAGGAGCATCGCGGCGTCGTCGGTGATCGTGCCGCCCACATGGCGTAGGAGGTCGGCGCGTAGATCCTCCAGCG
>DASQPY010000648.1:0-4577 GCA_035643735.1 Actinoallomurus sp.
GAGATCGACCGCCTGCGACGACAGCAGCTTCGCGCCGTTCTCCTGGACGATCCTGCTCTTCGCGTCGTCGGTGCCGAACTCGCCCATCAGCCACGGCTTGCAGACCAGCGTCACCCACAGCCCGTTGGCGTTACGGGTCACCGCGTCGTTCTCCACGGCCTGCTGCGCGCCCGGCCCGCCCGGGATGCACGCCGAGGCGTTCGCGTTGCTCTGGGGCAGCGCGGCGTTGAAGGCGGCCGTCGCACCATTGGAGACTTTCGTACCCAGGGTCGTGAAGTCGCTGGGTCTGCCGATCAACCAGACGAGGGCGACCATCGCCATGACCATCCAGATGGTCCCTTCGGCCACCCTGCTCGCTCGTCGCCGGATCAGACCCCACCAGGCCAGCCACAGCGCACCCAGGATGACCACCCACGACCAGTACTTCGCGCCGAAGGTGTTGCCCATCCCCTTGATGACGCCGTCGACGGTCTTCTTCAGCCAGCCGAGGAGCGACTCCGACGCCGCCGCCTGGTAGATCGTGATCGTCGTCCGGTCGAAGGCCTTCGCCAGCGTGAAGACCACGTTGGAGATCGAGTTGCCCACCATGGACATGGCATCCGAACAACCCATGTCGACGGCGTGCCACGACTGGCCCTCGGTGCCGTAGCGGTCGTAGTAGGTGAGCTTGTCCGGCGGCGCCTTCTGCAACTGCCGGCTCGGGTAGTCCGGCGGCTTGACCATGCCGTCGATGCCGGAGCCGTACTCCTCGGGGGAGGGATGGTCGGCCGGCGAACAGGCGTCATTGGGGCTCGGCAGCGGCGGCGCCGCACTCGCGACCCCCAGAGGGCTGAGGACGAATACCGCCATCAGCAGAAGAATGAGAAGCGACCTGCGCTTCCCCCGGGGTTTCTTCTGTCCCGCGACCTTTCGCCGGCGGCGGGCGGGGGGCACCCTCATCGCGGGACCTCCTGGGTGACTTCGGTCGCCGGGTCTTGCGGAGCGTTGGCCGGGCCCGGGGGCGGCCCGTCGGCGCGGGTGGCCGGGGCCACGCCTGCGGTCTCTCCGGGCTTCGACCGCGTGGGGTTGGTGTCGAGCCAGCGGTGCAGCTCGTCGGAGACCAGGTCGACGCCGATGCGCCCCGCACGTCCGTCGAGGTCACGGAAGATGCACTCGCCGTTGCCCAGGTTTCTCAGCACGGCCTTGTGCTCGTCGGAGTTCTCGACGCCGAGGAGTGCCATCACGTTGCCGACCTCGTTGCGCTCCGTGGAGCGGAACGAGTAGACCGACGACAGGCAGTTCGTCACCTGTTCGTTCAGGAGGTCGCCGGCGTTCTGCGAGACCAGGATCAGCGCGGTGTTGCGCGATCGGCCCATCCGCGACACCTCGGGGATCAGCTTGGCGCCCTCCGGCGTCTGGGTGATCGCCCATGCCTCGTCCAGGAAGATGGCCTTCGGCAGGTGCCGGTCGAGCCCGTGCATCAGCCGCCGGGCGAACTGGGACACCAGGTACATCAGCGCCACCGACAGGCGCTGCTCGTAGGAGTAGTCCTCACGGGAGATGGCGACGTCGGGCAGGGTCAGGCCGCCGAGGGTGAACACGGTGGTCCAACCCGCGGTGTCGATCCGCTCGCCACCGGACGGGTCGAAGCAGAGCCGGGCCAGGCGCATCTCCGACATCGAGCGCAGGACCGCGCCGAGGTTCTTCGACGCGGCGTCGTGGGAGGCGTCGAGGTAGTCGACGACCTTGCCGAGCGACGGTTGCGGCTGGTTCGCGACGGCCCCCACGGCCTGGATCATCGCCGACTCGCGCTCCTCCGACATCCGCGGAAGCAGCAACCGGAGCGTCTCCGTGGCCATGGTCTTCTTGGCCGCCAGGTCGTCGCCGAAGCTGAAGGGGTCCAGCAGGCCCGGCGCGGCCGAACCGAGGGGCAGCATCCGGGCGCGGCGTCCGCGCCTGCGCAGCAGCTCGACCAGGGCCTCCGCGTCGCCCTTGGGGTCGATCGCGGCGATCGTCACTCCGCGCAGCGCCATCTGGTAGATCAGGAGCAGCGCCAGCGTGGTCTTTCCGCCGCCGGGCTCGCCGGTGATCGCGACCGCGGTCGGGCGGTTGCGGGCGGCGGCGACCAGCGGGTCGAAGTGCACGACCGAGCGGGCCCGGCCAAGGGTCTCGCCGATGTACGGGCCGACCCAGCCGGAGGCCGTGTCGTCGAGCCGGTCCCCGAGGTCGACCGTCGCGGTGGGCATGCCGCCGGCGATCGTGCGCAGTGGCTGACGCTGGGCGTACGCGTTGACCCGGATCCGGTCGCCGGGCAGGGACTCACAGAACAGGGAGAACTGGTCCCCCGTCGAGCAGACGATGTCGATACCCAGGTCGCGGTAGTGCTCCACCACGGCGTCGACGCGCTGCTGGAGGAGTTCCTCGGTCGGCGCGGAGACGATCAGGCGATGCCAGCCGTACACGAACGGCAGCCGCTCCTTGGTGATGCCGTGTTCGAGCATGCGGGCGGCGTCGATCTGCTCGGCCAGCGCGATCGGCGCCTCGGCGCCGGCCTCACGGATGTGCTGGTCCATGTCGCGCGCGTGGGCGAGTTTGCGCGAGACGTCCTTGGACGCCTTGGCCGGGGGGACGAGCTTCATCCGGGCCGAGACCTCGACCGGGAACGGCAGCGCGTCGGCGAAGTGCAGCCAAGGCTCACCGTCCGGGAACGGCATCATGTCCGGGAAGCGCGCGAACGACAGGTAAGCGGCGTACGAGGACCCGTCCGGCTGCTCCATCCGGAGGTTCGAACGCCCGTTGATGATCGAGCCCTCGACGAGCGTCTCGATCTCGCCCGCTCCCCACGTGCGGCGGGGCGTGGCGGACGGCGGCGGGTCGGTCAGCGCTCCGCTGGCCGCGTGCTGGAACAGCCACGCGACCTCGGTCGAGGTCGCGTGCCGTGCGTACAGGGCGCTGCCGCTGAGTGCGCGGCCGAGGCGTTCGGCCTGCTCGGTCCAGCGCGCGATCTCCTTTTCCGGGATCGCGTCGTCGTGCAGCCCGAGCGCCTCCTCGCTGCGCTTGTAGAGGCCGAAGAGCTGGCGGAAGGCTCCTCCGGACAGCTGCGCGCCGACGCCGCGAGGGCCCAGGCGCACCCCGAGGTAGACCTCCTTCGTCCAGAAGTCCTTCGACCAGACGTGGGCGTACATCTCCTCGAGGTAGTCACGCCACCCGGGACCACCGTCAGAGGTCTGGTCCAGCGCCAGCGCCCACTCGGCCGCAGGGTAGGTGCGGTGCGCGATGCGCAGATGGATCTCGGCGTCCTGCATGCGGATGCCGGCCATCGCGATCGTGATGTTGGTGGCGAGCGCCTCGCGCTCCTCGCCCGTGGTGAACTCGTACGACACCGTCGGCAGCCGGAAGTACGCCCACGCCGCGTTGTCGGTGAGCAGGATCCGGTCGTCGAAGTAACGCACGGCAAGCCTGCTGCGGACCTTGGACGTCCTGCTCATTCGGTGGCCCCCCGCTCCTCACTCACTCCGCGGACACATTCATGCCTCGCGCGCCCACAACACTCGCTCAGTGGGACTCTCTCCCGGGTCATCGGGAGACCTCCTGCCGTGGGTAGCGGTCGGGTACTGGGACGAGGCCGCCGGCGACGACACCGCCGAGCGCAATGTAGGCCTTTCGGGTGGACGAGCGCAGTGTGCGCAGCTCATTGCGCGGTGCGCGATCCAGGCTGAGGTGGTCATCCCACGGGATCCGTACGAGAGCCCGGCACCGGCCACGCGCCACCGACTCGGCCTGCTCGACGTCGTCCATGCTGCGGCGGCTCACTCCATTGATCACGGTGACGGCCTTCGTGCGAAGGTCCTCATACCCGTGCCCGTCGAGCCATTCGAACGTCATCGCCACCGCTCTGGGGGCATCGGAGCTAGCCGGGGCGACCAGGACGATCTGGTCGGCGTACGGAAGCACCCGCGCCACCACGGCGGCGGCGGCGTCGAGCAGCGTGACCGCGTAGAAACGGTCGAGCGTGCGCATCGCGAGCGCGTAGTCGCGGTCGTCGAGGGCCTGGACGGGGTTCTTTCCCGCGGCGACGACCTCCAGCCCGGACTTGGACACCGAGGTGTAGCGGCGCATCATCTGGTAGCCGGTGACCTGCTCGGCATGCGTGATCAGCGAGGTGAGCGTCTCGCGCGTCTCGGTGCGGGTGCGGCGCGCCATGGCGCCCGGGCCGGGGTTGACGTCGACCGCGACGATCCGGTCACCGCGATGCTGGGCGAACGTGTGGCCGAGCATGAGCCCTGTCACCGTCTGCCCGGCGCCGCCGGTGCAGCCCAGCACGACGACCCGCCGTGCCCCCTCGAACGCCGTGCGCACCCGCTGCTCGTAGTCGCCGTCACCGTGGCCGCCGCCGGAGAAGATCCGGCGGAGCCCGCGGCCGTCGTCGTCACGGCCCTCCGGTTCGCTGGCGGTCTGGGGCATCGGCCCGGGCCGTACGGGTGAGGCCGGTCCCGAGCGCACGCCGCGGGCGGGCGACTCGGGCGGTGCGGTGCCCGGGTCCCATCCCTGTGGTGCGCCGGGACGCGCGGGCGGCGCGCTCGGACGCGCCGGCGCTC
>DASQPY010000649.1:0-6272 GCA_035643735.1 Actinoallomurus sp.
GTAGAGCTCCCAGCCATGCGTTCCCATGGAGGAACTCGTGATTCCTGCCCTGATCCGCTCCCGCGCGACCCGTGTCGGGCTGATCGTCGTCGCCCTGGGCGCGGTGGCCGCCGCGCCGCTGGCCGTGACCGGAGCGCCGCCGGCCGGCGCGGTCACCATCGCCGGCGCCAACACGCTGTCGGACAAGGTCTCGGTCGACTGGGCGGGCAAGCACCACCCGCAGAAGACCACCGGCGTCCACCTGCTCGCCTGGAACGACTTCCACGGCAACCTCGAGCCGGCCGCGCTGACCCAGTACGGCAAGTTCGCGGGCGGGGCGGCGTACCTGGCCAAGGCCGTGCACGACAAGCAGAAGCAGTACGGCGCACGGCAGGCGACGGTCATGGCCGGCGACAACATCGGCGCCAGCCCTCTCGTCAACGGCCTCTTCAAGGAAGAGCCCGCGACGATCACGGCCAACCTGATGAACGTGGACTTCGCCTCGGTCGGCAACCATGAGTTCGACAAGGGCAAGGACGAGCTCCGGCGCATCCAGAACGGCGGCTGCGCGAGCACCGGCTGCACGGCCGCGCCGTACACGGTCAAGCGCCACGGCAAGCTGAAGACGACCAACACCTACCCAGGCGCCGACTTCCAGTACCTGGCCGCGAACGTCATCGACAACGCGACCAAGAAGCCGCTCTTCCCGGCGTACGGCATCAAGAGGTTCCCCTCCAGCAGCGGACGGCCGGTCTCGGTCGGCTTCATCGGGGAGGTCCTCCAGTCCACCCCGACGATCGTCACCCCGTCCGGGGTCGAGGGGCTGACCTTCCAGGACGAGGCCGAGGCGGCGAACAGGGCTGCCAAGGACCTGGCCAAGAAGGGCGTGCACATCCCGGTCCTCGTCATCCACCAGGGCGGGTTCCAGACCGGCGCCCCGACCGGTCCGAACGGCTGCGCGGGCAACCTGGCCGGCAGCGACATCGAGACGATCGCCAAGAAGCTCGACCCGTCGATCAAGGTGATCGTCTCCGGTCACACCCACGTCGAGTACCGCTGCACGATCACGATCAACGGCGTGACGCGGCTCGTCACCAGCGCGTCCTCCTTCGGCCGGATGCTGAGCGACATCAAGCTGACCGTCGACGACAGGACCGGGAACCTGGTCGCCGCCGACGCCGTCGACTCGATCGTGGAGAACGCCCTCAACACCCCGGGCACCGGCGTGAAGCGCCAGGACGACCCGAGCAAGGCCGACCCGGCCGTGGCCAAGGTCGTCCAGCAGTACGTCACGGCGTCCGCGCCGCTGGCCGACAAGGTGATCGGCAAGATCCAGGGTGATCTCACCCGCAACCCGTCTCCGTTCGGTGAGACGACACTCGGCGATGTGATCGCGGACGCCCAGCTCGCCGCCACCTCGGCTCCGGACAAGGGCGGCGCGCAGGTCGCACTGATGAACCCCGGCGGCGTACGGGCCGACATGAAGGCCGGTGACATCTCCTCCGGCGGTGAGGCGCCCGGCGAGGTCACCTATGGCGAGGCGTTCACCGTGCAGCCGTTCGGCAACAGCCTGGTCACCAAGACGATGACCGGCGACATGCTGAAGCGGGTGCTGGAGCAGGACTTCGTCGGCTGCGGCGGCCAGACCACCGGCAATACCCTGCAGATCTCCTCGACACTCAAGTACGAGGCGAATCCCTCCGCGTCGACCTGTGACGCGAAGATCGGCAAGATCTGGGTCGACGGCGACCTGATCACTTCGACGACCAGCCTGCGCGTGACGATGAACAACTTCCTGGCGTTCGGCGGGGACGGGTACACGGTCTTCAACGAGGGCACCGACGCCCTCGGCGGAGCCCAGGACATCGACGCGTTCGCCGACTACCTCGGCGCCGCGGACGGCAGCGGCATCGCGGTCCCCCCGCTCGACCGGATCGTCACCGTGTCCTGAGCCACCGGCCACTCCGGGCGGTGCCCCCGTCATCGACGGCGGGCGCCGCCCTTCGGCTTTCCGCCGAGGATGCGTGAGACGGTCTCGCGTACGAGGGCGCGGTTCTCCTCCGAGTCGTCGAGATCGCCGCTGACCACGAGGCCGTCGCGGAGCAGGACGAGCATCGTCGCGGTGCGCTCGACGTCCGGGTGCCCCGCGGCCGTGAGCAGGTCCCGCAGCACGCCCCGGAACCAGGCACGGTGGTCGGCGACGACCGCGCGTACGGGATGCCGGGGATCGGGGTACTCCGCCGCGGCGTTGACGAACGCGCACCCGCGGAACCCCGGCCCGCAGGTGAACTCCCCAAGGGACTCGAACACCGAAATGATCCGATCCTCGGGAGTGTCACTCGCCGGGACCGTCATCTGCCGGACCAGGTCGCTCTGCTCCCGCAGGTAGGCGCAGACGAGATCGTCCTTGGAGGGGAAGTGGTGGTAGAAGGTCGCCTTCGCCACGGCGGCCTCGGCGATGACCCGGTCGATGCCAACCGCATGGATGCCTTCGGCGTAGAAGAGCGCGCTGGCGGCATCCAGTACCCGTCGCCGGGCAGGGCTCTCACGCCGCCGCGTCGCGATATCGGTCATGGACATGCGTTTGACATTACCAGACAAGTCTGTCTACCATCGTCCTCATCCGTACGGACAGGTCTGTCTTAGGGAGCCCCGATGGGTGCCATGTACACCGCGATCGCCACCGCCTCCGGCCGCGACGGCCGCGCGGTCACGTCCGACAAGAAGCTCGACGTCACGCTGGCCCGCCCGAAGGAGATGGGCGGCGACGGTGCCGGCACCAACCCCGAGCAGCTGTTCGCCGCGGGTTACGCGGCCTGCTTCGCCAGCGCGCTGGCCCTCGTCGCGGCCAAGCAGGACGTCGACGTCGCGGACGCGTCGATCACCGCCGAGGTCGGGCTGAACCCGAACGGCAACGGCGGCTTCGCCCTCAGCGTCACGCTCCGCGCGGAGCTGCCGGACGAGGTCACCCCCGAGAAGGGCCGCGAGCTGCTCGAGGCCGCGCACCAGGTCTGCCCCTACTCCAACGCCACCCGGGGCAACATCCCGGTCGAGCTCGTCATCGAGTAGCGGTGACCGTCGCGGGGACGGTGAGCACCCGGCCGGGGCCGAGCACGCGCTCGGGCCCGGTGAGCGCGAACGACCCGCGCAGGGGCAGATCCTGACTCGAGGACCCGACCGCCACCTCGATCGTTCCAGGCTCCACGATCCGCTGGAGATCGAGCCCGGTGAACGAGGTGCGGTCGGCGTGCACCACGAACCTCACGCGCGCCGCCGCGCCCGGCTCGAGGCGTACGCGTGCCCAGCCGGCCAGCCAGCGCACCGGCCGTACGACCGAGGCCACCGGGTCGGACAGGTACAGCTGGACGATCTCGGTGCCGGCACGCTCCCCCAGATTGCGTACGGTCACGGCGACGCCGACCTCGCCGTCGGTCGGCGCGGAAGCATCCATCTGCAGATCCTCATAGCCGAATTTCGTCCAGGTCAGCCCGTGGCCGAACGCGAAGAGCGGCTCCGGGTCCACCGCGCTCCAGCTGGACGACGCGCCCGCGCGGGGCCGCAGGTACGTGCCGGGCTGGCCGCCAGGACCGCGCGGCACGCTCACCGGAAGCCGGCCGGACGGCTCCAGCCGGCCCGACAGGACCCCCGCGACGGCGGTGCCGCCCTCCTCGCCGGGGAAGAAGCCCTGGACGACGGCGGCGGCACGGTCCGCGATGCCGCCGAGGGCGTACGGGCGGCCGGTCAGCAGCACGACGACCGTGGGCGTTCCGGTGGCCAGCACCGCCTCGGCCAGCTCACGCTGCCGTCCCGGAAGGGCCAGCGTCTCCACGTCACACCCCTCGCCCGAGGTGCCGTGGCCGAACATCCCCGCGCGGTCGCCGAGGGCGAGCACGCACACCTCCGCGTCCAGCGCCGCCGCGACCGCCGCCTCGATGTCGGCGTCCTCGGCGACCAGGACGTCGCCGCAGGCGGCGACGGAGAGTTCCGCGTCGGGCAGCTCGGCGCCGATCGCGTCGGCCAGCGTCGGAATCTCCACGCCGAGGGACAGGTCCGGATACCGGGCCGCCATGTGGTTGGGGAAGGTGTAGCAGCCGAGCATCGCGCGTGCGTCGTGGGCCAGCGGGCCGGTCAGCGCCAGGCGACGGGCGCGAAGCGGCAGTACACCGTCGTTGGCCAGCAGGACGATGGACTCCTCCGCGAGCCGGCGGGCCAGCTCGCGGAGCTCGGGCGGGTCGAGGTCGCCCGCCTCGGTCGGAGTGTCCCAGCCCTCGTCCAGGAGCCCGAGTTCGCACTTGAGCGTGAGGACGCGAGCGACCGACCGGTCCAGGTCCACCTCGGGAACGGCGCCCTGCCGGATCATCTCGACGAGTGGTTCGCCGTAGCAGCGCACTGTCGGGAGCTCGACGTCCAGGCCCGCGCGCAGGGCCAGAGCGGCGGCCTCGCCCGGTGAGCCGGCGACCCCGTGCATCTCCTGAAGGAAGGAGACCGCGAAGTAGTCGGAGACCACCACGCCGGTGAAGCCCAGCTCGTCGCGCAGCAGGCCGGTGAGCAGCCGCCGGTCGGCCGCGGGCGGGACCCCGTCGACGTCGGAGTAGGAGTTCATCACCGAACGCGCCCCGCCCTCGCGCAGCGCGAGCACGAAGGGTTCGAGGACGACGTCGGCGAACTCCCGCGCGCCGAGCGCGGACGGCGCCATGTTCCGTCCCCCACGCGAGGTCGAGTAGCCGACGAAGTGCTTGAGCGTGGCCACCAAGCCGGAACGTTCCAGGCCACGGACGTACGCGGTGCCGATCATGCCGACGAGGTAGGGGTCCTCGCCGATGGTCTCCTCGACACGGCCCCAGCGGTAGTCGCGGGTGACGTCGAGGACGGGCGCCAGGCCCTGGTGCACACCGGCGCGGCGCATGGTCGCGCCGATCGCGCCTGACATCTCACCGACGAGGTCCGGGTCGAAAGACGCCCCCCAGGCCAGCGGGCAGGGGAAGATCGTCGCGGTCCAGGTCATGAAGCCGGTCAGGCACTCCTCGTGGGCGATCGCCGGGATGCCGAACCGGTTCGCGGCCGCGACCTGTGCCTGGAGCTCACGCAGGCGCGCGGCGGCGTCGGCCGGCACCACCGGAGCCGTGCCGAAGACGCGGGTGAGCTGACCGAGCCCGGACCGGATGATCTCCTCCAGCGGCGGCGGCTCACCGAAGTCGTCGGGCAGCGGTGCCACCTCCTCGCCGGGCTGGGCGGAGGCCGCCCAGTACGCGACGAGCTGGCCGGCCTTCTCCTCCAGCGTCATCCGCCGGATGAGATCGGCGACGCGTTCGGCCACGGGGAGCCGCGGGTCGCGCCACAACTCGTCCACCCGCGGGGCGGGCCGGAGCGTCTCAGCCAAGGTCGGCCTCCTCGATCGATGCGTTAACGCGCTGGGGCGGGCGGCGGTGCGGTGGACAGCCGCACGCGAAGGTCGGTGGCGAGCTCGATCCGGGGACTCACCAGCGGCTCACCGTCGAGCTGCTGGAAAAGGGCACGGGCCGCGAGCCGGCCCATCTCCTCCAGGGGCTGGCGGACCGTCGTCAGCGGCGGCGAAAGCCACTGGCACAGCGGAAGGTCATCGAACCCGACGACGCTGAGGTCCCGTGGCACCTGCAGGTCCGCCTGGCGCGCGGCCTCGTAGGCACCCATGGCCTGCTGGTCGCTGCCCGCGAAGATCGCGGTCGGCCGCTCCTCCAGGCCGAGAAGCTCGCGGGAGGCGGTGAAACCGCCCTCATGCCGGAAGTCCCCGTAGCGGATGAGCTTGCGGTCGAACTCGATGCCGGCGCGTTCGAGCGCGGCGCGGTAACCGTCGATGCGCGCCTGGGTGCAGAGCATCTCGCGCGGGCCGCCGATCATGCCGATCCTGCGGTGGCCGAGCGAGATGAGGTGTTCGGTCGCGGACAGGCCGCCGGCCCAGTTGGTGGCGCCGACGCTGGCAAGGTCGGTGTCGGGCAGGTCGACCGGGTCGATGACGACGAGGGCGACACCCGCGCGTTCGAGCTGCTCGCGCTGCTGCGGGGTCATGCGTGAGGTCACGAGGATCACGCCGTCGCTGTCGTGCATCGTCGTGAGGGAGGTCCAGCTGGGCGGTCGCGCGTCGTCGTCGCGGACGAGGGAGACGACGGTGCCGACGCCGCGCTCGGCGCATTCGGCCTCGACACCGCGCAGGATCTCCACCGCCCAGGGACTGTCGAGACCACCGATGACCAGGTCGACCAGCCCGGAGCGGCGCGCCCGGCGCCCGCCCGGGGCGAGGTAGTTGTGCGTGCGCA
>DASQPY010000650.1:0-12151 GCA_035643735.1 Actinoallomurus sp.
GACCGCCCGCCGAGGTGGAGCAGCTCGAGGCACTCGTCGAACGAGGCCGTGTCGCTGGCCTCGATGTCGATGACCGGGAAGATCCTCGACAGGTCGCCGGGGAGCACGTCGGAGGCGAGCAGCGCCTCGCGGGCCCGCATCCAGTTCCGGTTGCCCTTGACGGTGTTGATCTCACCGTTGTGCGCGATGAAGCGGTACGGGTGGGCCAGCTCCCAGGCCGGGAAGGTGTTCGTGGAGAACCGCGAGTGGACCAGGGCGATGGCGCTGGTGTAGCGGCGGTCGGACAGGTCGGGGAAGAACGGCTCCAGCTGCGGGGTGGTCAGCATCCCCTTGTAGACGATCGTGCGGCTGGACAGGCTCGGGAAGTACACCTTCGCGTCCTGTTCGATGCGCTCGCGGGCGCAGAACACGATGCGGTCCAGCTCCAGCTCGCGGGCGCCGCCCGTGGCGCTGAGGAACAGCTGGGAGAAGTGGGGCATGACACGGCGCGCCGTGGGTCCGGAGAAGTCCGGGTCGTAGGGCAGCTCGCGCCAGCCGAGGACGTTCAGTCCCTCCTCGGCGGCGATCCGCTCAACCGTGGCGATCGTCTCGGTGCGCTCCGCAGCGCCGGAGGGCAGGAACGCGATGCCGGCGGCGTACGCTCCGGCCTCGGGCAGCTCGAAGTCCACGACCTCGCGGAAGAGCACGTCGGGGATCTGGGTGAGGATCCCCGCACCGTCACCGTCGTCGGGTTCGGCGCCCTTCGCACCGCGGTGATCGAGGTTTCTCAGGACGGTCAAGGCTTTGACCACGATGTCGTGGCTCTTACGTCCGGCCAGGTCAGCGACCATGCCGACGCCGCACGCGTCGTGCTCGTTGGCGGGGTCGTACAGACCCTGACGCTCAGCGCGTCGGCGGCCCGGAGTCGTGGCGGCAGGCACCATCAAACCCTCCCGTCGTCTCGTTCTGCTCCTTCATCAGTGCAGTCCGGGACGACGTTGGCCCTGCTGCGGTGACTAGAGGTTACAGCACTGTCTGTTTCATCCCCGACGCGACATGATCGCGAAACTTACGGAGCTGTACCCATCTAGTCTCAATAAGTAGTCTGGCCCGTTTAATTCCGATGAAACAGGAACTGCTTGCCGGCCTGCTGGACGGATGAGCTCGGGCTGATCGTGTCGATCCCGTAGTTGCTGCCCGGGGCGCCGTCGACCCGCCCGGCCCAGCCGACCACGACGAAGTGGCCGTACGCGCCGCTCTGGGCGCCGGTCGCGGCGGTCTTGCCGAACTTGTCGATCGGCGAGGGCCCGGTCACCGGCACGAAGAAACCCTTGCCGGACTTGGGGTCGAGGTCGTCAAGGAAGGCGTTGGCCGAGGTGACGTCCTTGAGGTTGAAGATCGCGATCTGCCCGACCCACTTCCGGTCCTCCGAGACGTATGCGGCGCGGACCACCTGGGTGCACCCGTAGCCCTGGAGCGCCGTCTGGAGCGCGGGGCCGGACACGGTGCTGCCGCAGTCGGTGTCGAGCCGGCCGGTGCCCTGCAGGTTGAAGACCGTTTTGTCGGAGCTGTCCTTGTACGCCTTGGCCTCCGAGTCGTTGAACACCTCCTCCAGGGTCAGCGGCTTGCTGTCCTGGCCGGCGGTGTTCAGCGAGTCCCACAGCGACCAGGACTTCATCGCGTTGTAGTTGGCCGGCTTGTTCGGGGTGCCGGCGGCGGCCGGCGGGTTCGTGCCCGAGGATCTCGACGCGGAGGGCGACGCGCTCGGGTCACTGTGATCATCGCCACCGTTGGCGGCCAGGTAGTACGCGCCCCCGAGGGCCCCGGCGACGACGACGAACGCGACGGCGACCACCAGCGCGATGAGGCCGCCGCTGCTCTTCTTGGGCGGCGGCATCGGGGGCGGGCCCATGGGCGACCCCGGAGGCAGCATCTCCGGCCCCTGCCAGCCCGGCACGGGCGGCGGAGGGTAGCCACCGGGCTGCTGGGGCATGCCGTACCCGCCCTGCGGGGGCGGCGCGCCCCAACCGCCGGGCTGGCCTCCGGGTGGTGGCTGACCGGGCCCCATGGGCGGGTAGGGGTAGCTCATCTCGATCTCCTCGGGGGGCACCGCACTATCGGTGACTGGGTAGAGCTTAGAACGTGATTCGCGGCCTTTGCCTGGATCCTGGCAGTAGTTGCTTAATGTGCCGCGCTATTGATATTGACGACTGGCGCTGACCGCCTGTGTTGACCGGATGTGCGGGCCGCTGGGTTGACTACTTGTGCTGCGGCTGCCCGGCCGCGCGTACCAGGACCGCGTTGGGGCGCCCCGTCGTCACGAGCAGGGACAGCAGTGCGGCGTCGCTCTCGTCACCGGTGCCGTCGGCATGCTGCACCCAGGTGATCACCGCGTAGTGACCCATCGCGACGCCGCGTGCGGTGCTGAACGCCTGCCCGAAGGGCGGCGAGTGGGGTGGGGCGAGCAGGAAGCCGTTCCCCGACCTGGGGTCGGCACCGGCCACGACGCGGTCGGCGGCCTTGGCATCCGCCAGGTTGAAGATCGTCACGATGGCGCCGAAGTGCTTGTCGGAGTAGGTGGCGCGCGCCGTCTGGCTGCAGCCACCCTGCTGGAGCAGGCCGGCGAGCCGGGCACCCCAGACGGCCGCCGTGCAGTGGCGGTCCAGCCGGGAGGCGGTCAGCTTCAGCGTCGCCTTGGCGTCGGTGTCGTTGATCTTCTTGGTGGCGAACACCTCGGCCGCGGTGAGCGGCTTGGCGTCCTTGGACCGGTCCGCGATCGCGGCGAAGGCCGCCGTCGAGGCCGCCTGGGAGTACGCGGAGGCGCCGGGTCCCTCGGCCTGGACGCCCTTCGCCTCCGGGGCGGCCGCGCCATGGCCGCCTCCGTCCTTGGTGAAGACCAGCACTGCGGCGGCCACGACCACGGCGAAGATGACGATCACACCGGCGGCGGCGAAGAAGGCCACCGGGGGTACCGAGCCCTGCCGGGGCGGACGCCGCGGGGGGCGCCGCCCGCCGGGCCCGCCTCCCACGCCCTCGTCCGGGGGGTACTGCCCCTCGGGCTCGCCATAGCCGCCCCGGTCCGAGGGGTACTGCGCATCGGACGCGGCGGATCCACGCCGCCCCCGGCGCGGACGCCGCGACGGACGCCGCCCGCCAGGCTCGCCACCCACGCCCTCACCCGGGGAATACTGCCCCTCGGGCTCACCGTAGGCACCCTGATCGAGATCCTCGGGATACCGCCCGCCAGGCTCGCCATAGCCGCCCTGACCAAAGTCCGGCGAATACTGCCCGCCAGGCTCGCCATAGGCGCTCTGACCGCGGTCCGGAGGATACTGCCCCTCCGGCTCACCGAACTCGCCCTGGCCTCGGCCTTGGCGCCGCCCGCCGGGACCGGCGGGTCCGCCCTGGCGACGGCGTGGACGGCGCGAGGGGCGCTGCCCCTCGGGCTCGCCGCGCCCGCCCTGACGTCCGGTCCGGCCGGCCATCGCGCTATCCGCCGACGAGGACGAGGCGCTCCCAGACGAAGTCGTCGGCCCTCTCGATGGCGATACTCGCGTCCAGGAGTTCGTTCATGGTCTGCGGCTGGGCGCCGCCGGCGAGCTCGACCCAGCTGATGACCACGTAGTGACCGAAGGACTGGGTGTAGGCCGCGCTGAACCCGCTGCCGAAGTTCTCTGCTCCCGGGGCGGTCAGCGGCGAGACGAAGCCGGCGCTGCTGTTCGGGTCGAGGTCGCGGACGATCTGCTCGGCGCCCTTGAGCTGGTCGAGGTTCAGTGCGACGAACTGGCCGAGGTACTTCTTGTCCTGGCTGACGTACGCGCCGCGCGCCACCTGGGTGCAGCCGAACTTGCGCAGGTCGTTCTGGAGCTCCTCGCCCCACGTCGCCGACGCGCAGTCCGACAGCTTCGAGCCCGCCAGCGTGAACTTGTAGGCGCCGTGGCTGACCGACTTGGAGTCGCCGCCGAAGACCTCGCTGTTGTTCAGCGGGCGCTTGTCCTTGCTGCGGTCGTTGAGCTTGTTCACCAGCGAATTGGCGGGCGTGTTGACGTACACCTTCGGCGACACCCGCGCGGCGGCCGCCGCTTCGTTCTTCTTGCCGTCGCCGCCACCCAGGGCCACCAGGGCCACCGCGACGACCACGACGATAACGGCCACCGCCGCACCACCGATGATCAGAAGATTTCGGTTGGAGCGGCGCAGCCGGCGGCGCCTGCGGGAATGCTGTCGCTCCTCGCCGCCGTCGTGACCACCGTCGTAACCCATCTCGCTCACGAGCGGTGAGCTTAGCGAACGTCGGACCGTGGCAGGTCCATATCGCCATGCCGCCCTGAGGCGGCCGGACCCGTACGGCGTGGTTCGCGCACGTCAGACGCTGTTAGTGCCGATCAGGGATCCGACCACGAAAGTGATGGCGGCCGCGGCACCGCCGAGGGTCAGCTGCCGGAGCCCGCCGTACCACCACGACCGCGCGGTGACACGGGAGACCAGCGCCCCGGCGCCGAACAGGCCGATCCCGGCGAGCACGGCGGCGGGCCAGAGGTTCGTCGCGCCCAGGAGGTACGGAAGCACGGGCAGGCAGGCGCCGACCGCGAACGACAGGAACGAGGATCCCGCGGCGAGCACCGGCGAGGGCAGGTCGCCGGGGTCGACGCCGAGCTCCTCGCGTGCGTGCACCCCGAGCGCCTCCTCGGGGTTTCGGGACAGCTGCCGGGCGACCTCGCGGGCCAGCTCGGGTTCGAGGCCGCGGGCCTCGTACAGCTGCGCGAGCTCGAGCTCCTCGGCCTCGGGCCGGTGTTGCAGCTCCCGCCGCTCGACCTCGATCTCGGCCTGGGCCAGCTCGGCCTGCGAGGCGACGGAGATGTACTCCCCCGCCGCCATCGAGAACGCGCCGGCCGCCAGCCCGGCCAGCCCGGTGAGCACGATCACCTGGTGGTGCGCGCGGCCGCCGGCCACCCCGGCGATCAGGGCGAAGTTGGAGACCAGACCGTCCATGGCGCCGAACACGGCGGGGCGCAGCCATCCGCCGGTCACGTCGCGATGCTCGTGGTGGATCTCGGCCCGTGCGCCGCTGGCGGCGGCGCCCTCGACCGTGCTCATGAAACCTCCCCGCAGGTCAAGAGGTCCTCTCGCCCGGCTCGCCGCCGGTCGAGGCCTTCTCCCTGCCCTCATCCTTGCCGTGGCCGGCCTCACCGGACCCCTCAGCCTCGCCGGCCTCGTCATGCGCTTCAGGCTCGAGCGGCTCGACAGGTTTGCCCGCGTCCGCGGCGGCACCGTTCGCCTCCGCCGGCTCGTCGTGGACCTCCGTCGCGGTGGCCTCGGAGTCGTCGGTGTCCGCGCCGCTCGCCTCCGCCTTGGCGGGCTCGGAGGCATCCTCGGCCTCACCGGCGGTTTCGGCTTCGTCCGGGAGCCTGCCCTGCGGCGTCTCCGGGTCGTCGGCGGGCGAGTCCGGGGTGTCGGCCGCATCGGGCGCGTCCGGGGCCGCAGCGGAGCTCTCCCCCGCCGTGTCGGCGGAGTCTTCGCCCTCGGTCTCCCCGGCGGGCGTGCCGAACGCGCCCTCCGGGATCGTGGTGCGGTCCCGGTAGAAGTACAGGTAGGCGACCGCGCCCAGGAAGACGATCAGCGAGGTCCAGTCGTTGAGGCGGAGGCCGAGGATGTGGTGGGCGGAGTCGACGCGCAGCCACTCGATCCAGGCCCGCCCGACGGTGTAGGCGGCGACGTACAGGGCGAAGGTGCGGCCGTACGCGAGCCGGAAGCGCTTTTCCGCCCAGATGACCAGCAGGGCCACTCCGACGCACCACAGCGACTCGTACAGGAAGGTCGGGTGGTAGGTGCCGATGTCGGGGGTGTTCGGCGGACGGTGCGCCGGGTCGATCTTGACCGCCCACGGCAGCGTGGTGGGGCGGCCGTACAGCTCCTGGTTGAACCAGTTGCCCCAGCGGCCGAGCGCCTGCGCCAGCACGATGCCGGGCGCGGCGGCGTCGGCGAAGGCCAGCAGGGACACGCCACGGCGCCGGCAGGCGATGTAGCCGCCGAGAGTGCCGGCCGCGATGGCGCCCCAGATACCGAGGCCCCCGTTCCAGACCTCGAGGGCGCCGATCGGGTGCCAGTTCTTACCGAAGTAGAGCTGGTAGTCGGTGATGACGTGGTAGAGGCGCCCGCCGACCAGCCCGAACGGGACCGCCCATACCGCGACGTCCACGACCGTGCCCGCGGCGCCGCCTCGGGCGACCCATCGCCGCTCGCCGAGCCAGACGGCGGCGATGACTCCGAGGATGATCATCAGGGCGTATCCGCGGAGGGGCAGGGGCCCGAGGTGGACGACCCCTTGCGAAGGGCTGGGTATGTAGGCGAGCGGCTGCTGCATGGGAAGTGACATTACCGGCTATGGGAGACGGGTCGATGACGATCAGGTGGCGAAGTGACCGCCGTCCGCCGATGTGACACCGGCGGACGGCGGTCTGAGCTACTTTCTCGTCACTTCTTGGCCGTCGCCGACGGGCTTGCCGCCGGGGCGCTCGGCGACGAACTCGCCGAGATGGGCGCCGGCTTGGCCGCGAGGATGGCCTTCTCGAGGTTCTTCGCGTTGAGCAGCGTGCTGTTGAGGTCCACGGACTGGCCGTTGAGGAAGACGGTCGGTGTGCCGGTGACCTTGCGGGTGTTCTCGGCGTAGTTGGTCATCGAGTCGATCTGGGACTGCTTCTGGTTGCCGTTCACACACTGCTGGAACTGCGGAGTGGCGAACCCGAGGTCCTTCGCCCAGCCGATGAGGTCCTTGTTGGAGAAGCCCTTCGAGCCCTCCGCCGGCTGGTGCTTGTAGATCGCGTCGTGGTACTGGATCCACTTGTCCGCCGGGGCGCACAGGGCGGCGTTGGCGGCGCGCTGGGAGTTGCCACGGATCGGCTCGGGCTGCTGCTTGAAAAGCCAGAACGGGTAGTAGAGGACGTTGACCTTGCCCTCGGCCGCCAGTCTCTTGATGGTGTTACCGCTGGAGTTCTCGAACTCGTGGCAGATCGGGCACTGGAAGTCCTCGAAGAGCTCCAGCTTGGGGGCCTGGGCACCCGGCTTGGACGCCAGGATCGCCCCGTCGCTCTGGCGCGTCGCGGGAGCCAGCGCCCCGGAGTAGGTACTCGCGTCATTCTTGTTGACGAAGTACACCGTGATGACCACGGCCAGCGCCACGATGACAAGCCCGCCCAGGGTGATCATCAGCCGACGCGTGCGCTGCTGCTTCTGCGCCTGACGCTTGCGTTCCTCCGCCAGCCGCTCGCGGGCCGACCGCTGTCGAGCGGCCTTACTCATCTGGTCTCCTCTGAAATTTCGTTTGACGGATCGGGTGCTTAGAGCCCGAGCCAGCGATCGAGCGCGGCCTTGCCGCGCGGGAACACCATGAGCCAGGCCGCCAGAACGAGGAAGCCGAGGTCTCGGAAGATCTCTCTAAGATAGTGGGTCTGGCCCTTGGAGACCTGCCCCCCGCCGCCGAAGCAGCCGCAGTCGATGGTCAGCCCTCGCGCCCACACCGAGATGATCCCGGCGATGAAGACGACGAACAGCACGCCGACGCAGATCGCCATGGTCCGCGTGGCGAAGCCGAGCAGGATCATCGCGGCGAGTGCCATCTCCAGCACCGGCAGGCCGAGCGCGACGGGCGCGACCATGCTCTGGGGCAGGATCCGGTAGGAGGACACCGCGACCTTCTGCAGCCCCTCCGCCTCGCTGAACTTGGCATATCCGGCGATGCCGAGAATGGCCGCGAGCGCGACGCGCACGACCAGGGTGACCCACTCCCGCCACGCCCTCGTGGGACGCGGGGACGGGGATCTCCCTTTCAGGTGTTCGCCCTTAAGAGCCGTCATCGCTCTCCAGCCACAGTCGTTTCCTCACGGTTTCAATCCGGCGCGCGCCAGCATAGGCGGTGAGCCATAAGACCGCTGTCAAGCACCCCGGGCACATCCTGTCACTGTTCGTGCCCGCCGCGAATGACCTCGGAGGGTGTCCCGCTGGTCTTGACCGTTATCGGCACCAGAAGACCCACGGGCCGGCGCTAACGCCGGACGCCGGCGGCGAGTTCGGCGGTGAGCTCGCGTACGGACGTCAGTCCCTCCTCCGGCGACGGCGCGTCGAGCAGCCGGCGGATGAACGCCGAGCCGACGATGACGCCGTCGGAGAAGGCCGCGACCTCGGCCGCCTGCACACCGTTGCTGACGCCCAGGCCGAGGCCGACGGGAAGCCGGGAGCCGGGAGCCATGGCCTTGCGGGTGCGTTCGACCAGGCGGGCCGCGCCCGTGTCCACGGCCGAGCGCGCCCCGGTGACGCCCATGACGGACGCGGCGTAGACGAACCCGCGGCAGACCTCTGTGATCTTGGCGAGGCGTTCGTCGGTGGAGCTGAGCGCGACGAGGAAGATCCGGTCGAGATCGTGCTCGTCGGCGGCGGCCAGCCACGCGCCGCCCTCCTCCGGCGTGAGGTCGGGCGTGATCAGTCCGGAGCCGCCGGCCGAGGCCAGGTCGCGGGCGAAGGCGTCCACGCCGTACCGGTCGACGGGGTTCCAGTAGGTCATCACGAGTGTGGGCACACCGGTCGCGGCGATCGCCTCGACGGTGTGGAACACGTCGGCGACGCGGGCGCCGCCGACCAGGGCCTGGTGCACGGCGTCCTGGATGGTCGGGCCGTCCATCAGCGGGTCGGTGTAGGGCAGGCCGACCTCGATGACGTCACAGCCGGCCTCGGCCATGGCCCTGGCCGCCGCGATCGAACCCTCGCGGGTCGGGAAGCCGGCCGGCAGGTAGCCGACCAGGGTCCCGCGGCCCTCCGAGGCGGCCTTCTCGAACGCCGTCGCGACGCTGTGTCCCGCGCTCACCGCGCACTCCCGTCTTCGTCGACGAGCCCGAACCACTGGGCGGCCGTCTCCATGTCCTTGTCGCCGCGCCCGGACAGGCAGACCACGACGGTGGGCCGCTCGTCGGCGCCGGCCGCGAGCTCGGGGCCGATCCGCAGGACGCCGGCGAGCGCGTGCGCGGACTCGACGGCCGGGATGATCCCCTCCGTACGGCACAGCAGCGCGAAGGCGTCCATGGCCTCGGCGTCGGTGACCGCCTGGTAGGTGGCCCGGCCGCTGTCGCGCAGCCAGGAGTGCTCCGGGCCGACGCCCGGGTAGTCCAGTCCGGCCGAGACCGAGTGCGTGTCGAGGGTCTGGCCGTCCTCGTCCTGCAGCAGGTACGTGCGCATGCCGTGGATGACGCCGACGGAGCCGCCGGCGAGCGTGGCCGCGTGCCGTCCGCTGTCCAGGCCGTCGCCGCCGGCCTCGAAGCCGTAGAGGCGTACGCCCTCGTCCGGGACGAACGCGTGGAAGGCGCCGATGGCGTTGGAACCGCCGCCCACGCACGCGACGACCGCGTCGGGCAGCCGGCCGGTCATCTCGATGACCTGGCGGCGCGCCTCCACGCCGATGACCCGCTGGAAGTCGCGGACCATCATCGGGAACGGGTGCGGGCCCATCGTCGAGCCGATGCAGTAGTGCGTGTGGTCGACGCTGGCCACCCAGTCGCGGAACGCCTCGTTGCAGGCGTCCTTGAGCGTACGGCTGCCGGTCTTGACCGGGACGACCTCGGCGCCGAGCATGCGCATCCGGGCGACGTTGAGCGCCTGGCGTACGGTGTCGACCTCGCCCATGTAGACGGTGCACTCCAGGCCGAGCAGGGCCGCGGCGGTGGCGGTCGCGACGCCGTGCTGGCCGGCGCCGGTCTCGGCGATCACCCGGGTCTTGCCCATCCGCTTGGTGAGCAGTGCCTGGCCGAGCACATTGTTGATCTTGTGGGAGCCGGTGTGGTTGAGGTCCTCGCGCTTGAGCAGGACCCGTACGCCCGCCTTCTCGCCGAACCGCTCGGCCTCGGTGAGGAGGCTGGGACGGCCCGCGTAGGTGGCGAGGAGGCGGTCGAGCTCGCCGCGGAACCCGGGGTCGTTCATGGCCTCGGCGTGCGCGGTCGTCAGCTCGTCGAGGGCGGCCATCAGCGCTTCGGGGGCGAACCGCCCGCCGAAGCGGCCGAAGTGGCCGTCAGAGTCGGGAACAGCGTTGGTAACGCCGTAAACGGCATCGGTCGTCATGGAGTGTCCTGTCGCGTGTGTACGTGAAAAGGGGCTATCCGGTCGGCTGTGAGGCGGATAGACGCCATCGTTCGCGCAGGCTCATGGACCTACCCTACTTGCCCTGCCGCAACGCCGGGTGGGTTCCGGCCGCGACGAGGTCGGCCACCGCCGACCGCGGGTCCTTACCCGTCACCAGGCTCTCACCGACGAGGACGGCGTCGGCGCCCGAGGCCGCGTAGGCGAGCAGGTCGTGCGGCCCGCGTACGCCGGACTCGGCGATCTTGACGATGTTGGAGGGGATCTTCGGCGCGATGCGCGCGAAGGTGTTGCGGTCGACCTTCAGCGTGGTCAGGTCACGGGCGTTGACGCCGATGACGCGTGCGCCCGCGTCGACCGCCCGCTCCAGCTCCTCTTCGGTGTGCACCTCGACGAGCGGGGTGAGCCCGATCGACTCGGCGCGCTCGATGAGCGAGATCAGAGCCTGCTGCTCCAGGGCGGCAACGATGAGGAGCGCGAGGTCGGCGCCGTACGCGCGGGCCTCCCACAGCTGGTACGAGGTGACGATGAAGTCCTTGCGCAGCACCGGAATGTCGACGCGGTTGCGCACCTGGGCGAGGTCGTCGATGTCACCGCCGAAACGCCGGCGCTCGGTCAGCACGCTGATCACGGCGGCACCACCGGACTCGTACTCCTCGGCGAGCCCGGCGGGATCGGCGATCGCGGCGAGCGCTCCCTTCGAGGGGCTGCTCCGTTTCACCTCGGCGATCACTGACACACCCTGGCCGCGGAGGGCACCATGGCCGTCCTTGGGCGAGGGCGCGTGGACCGCCATCTCCTTCAGAGCATCGAGTGAGACCGCCTGCTGGCGCTCCGCGAGGTCGGCACGCACCCCGTCGAGGATCTCGTCGAGAACCGTCACCTGTCCTCCTCGCCGGAACGTGAGCGGCCCGGAATGGTCCTTCGGTCCGCTCCGCTCAACGTGATCGATCCCCCTGTGCTCGTGGTGTCGTGTCTCCCGATCGTAGCCGGGTCGACCCGCTGTTCCCGCGCCGGGTGCTGCGTCAGGGGGCCAGAGCGTGTCCGGCGGGAAGGTTGCGCAGGACCCAGAAAACAACGATGACCACGGCGAAGACGATGATCGCCCACGGCTGGAGGATTTTGGCCTGCAGTGGCCGTCCCCGCCGGGCGGCGACCGTCCACCGTGCCCACAGGTAGCCGAGAATCGGCAGGGTGACGAAGGCGAGCGGGTTACGCCCGAACGCCTCCGCCACGTGCCCGTGGGCGAGCGCGTGGATCATGCGGAGCGAGCCGCAGCCCGGGCAGTAGTAGCCGGTCACGGCGTAGAACGGGCAGGTCGGATAGTGACCGGCGTGGTTCGGGTCGACGAGGGCGACATATCCGGCGGCACCGGCGACGACGCCCAGCACGGCGTACGGAGCCCAGCGGCTACGACAACCTCTCCATGTCCGTACGGTCGTCACGCCCTCAGGGTAGACCGCACGCCCCCCAGTCCCGCTCCCGCGGAGGTCCCCATCCCGAGGCGGGGCGTGGTCATGGATCGGCGGCGTAGCCGATGCCGCGGACCGTACGCAGCGGGCTCAGGGCGCCCAGCTTGGCGCGTAGCTGGGCGATGTGGACGTCGACCGTACGGGTCCCGGCCGACTCCGCCGAACCCCACACCGCGGCCAGGAGCTGCTCCCGCGTGAACACGCGCCCGGGGCGGCCCATCAGGAAGCCCAGCAGGTCGAACTCGGTCGCGGTGAGCGACTTCGGCGTACCCGCCGCGGTGACCGTACGCGCAGCGGTGTCCAGAATGACCTCGCCCAGGCGCAGGAGGCCTTCGGCCGGGAGTTCCGGTTGGTGGCCGCGCAGAGCGCGGGCGACCATCGACACGAGGACGCGCGGGCTGAACGGTCGCGGGACGGCGTACGGGCCCGGGCCGGGCCCGCCGTCCGGGACGACGCACACGATCGGTGTGGCGCCGACCGCGGCCTCGATCTCCTGGTGGACGCCCGTCGACAGGTCGAGCACGACGACGTCGGGCTTCAGGCGCCGCGCGGTGGACACCGCGTGTTCGGGGTCGGTCACC
>DASQPY010000651.1:0-4417 GCA_035643735.1 Actinoallomurus sp.
TCGATCGACGCCCTCGTCGCCGGGGTCGGGATCGCGTTGCAGTACCTCGCGCTCGCGCAGGCGGCACCGGAGGCCGGAGTGTGGCCCGTGGCAGCGGGGCGTGCGGCCGCCGTCATCACCGTGCTACCGCTGGCGCTGTCGTCGCGGAAACGGACGCCACGGCGGCTTTCGACACCCCAGACGGTCGCAGCGATGGCGACGGGAATGCTCGCCGCCGGAGCGCTGGTGTTCTACCTGCTGTCGGTCCGCGAGCAGCTCGTGGTCATCGCGGTCGTCGTGTCCTCTCTGTATCCCGCGATCCCGGTTCTGCTCGGTATCACGGTGCTACGAGAACGACTCAGACCACTGCAGGCAGCGGGGCTGGTGGGCGCGGCCGTCGCCGTGGCGTTTCTGACGGCCGGTTAAGAATCGGTGGTCGTGTCAGTGCCTGTGGCCTGCGGGATGCGGCCGGCCGGCTCCGCCGTGGCGCGCCGCTGGGCGGGCTCGAACAATTCGATGAGGTTGCCGGCGGGGTCGGTGAGCAGGATCTGGCGTCCGCCGGGGCCGGCGACCACCTCGTTGCGGAAGGCCAATCCGGCGGTGTGCAGTCGATCGATCTCCGCGTCGAGGTCGTCGACGATGAGGTGGATGCGGTTCCATCCGCCGGGGACGGGTTGAGCGCCATCGGTGAGGGCTCGGGCGCCGGAACTGGCAGGGCCGGACAACAGTAGCCGGAGCGGTCCGCGGGTCACGTCGGCGAAGGCGGGCGCGGCGCTGGTGGCCAGCGTGAAGCCGAGGTGAGTGGTGTAGAAATCGATGGCGGCCTGCACGTCGTCGACGATGTAGCGCACGCTGGCGAACTGGTCGGATGTCACGGGTAAGCCTCCTGCGAATTGAGGATGGGCAACAGATGGCGGATGCGGGTGCTGATCTCCGCGGCCGTGCGCCGGAAGGCGGGGTAGCCGGTGCGATCGGCGTCGCCGGCTGTGGCGGGGTCGGGGATGCTCCAGTGGGCCCGTCGCGGGTCGTCAGGCAAGTCCGGGCAGACCTCGCGGACCTTGTCGCACAGGCTGATCGCGTGGTCGAACCGGCGGTCGACCACCGTGTCCAGGTGCCGGGTACGTCGGCCGGCCACGTCGATGCCGTACTCCTCGCGCAGTACCTGTACGGCGCCTGGGTGGATTTGTGGTTTGGGGTGGCTGCCGGCGCTGGTCACGTCGACGTGACCACCGGTGTGGTGGCGTAGCAGAGCCTCGGCGATCGGTGAGCGGGCGCTGTTCCCGGTGCACATGAACAGCACGGCGGTCCGGGGACGCTCGTGCTCGGTCACCGGAGCAGGTGGGGCCGGATCGAGGCGCAACGCGGGGTGCAGGGCCGCACCGGTGACGGCCAAAGCCTGTGCGCAGCGGTCCAGGTCCAGGTGGTAGTAGCTGTCGCGGCCGTCGAAGCTGCTGCGCCTGGCCGTGACCAGCCCGGCGGCACGAAGCAGCCGCAGGTGGTAGGAGACCAGGTTCTGCGGCTGGTCGACCAGCGCCACCAGCTCGCGGACTCGGTAGTCGCCTCTGGCCAGCGCCGTGAGCAGCCGCCAGCGCACTGAGTGAGCGGCCAGGTCCAGGAACGCAGGTGTGTCTTGACTACGACGCGCCATGACACGGATGATACATCAAATGAGTTTGATGGATTTCTGGCGGAGGTGGGCGGTGCATAAGCCGCGGTCCCGCGCTGTACCCGGGCCGGACCAATTCGCGCGTACCGGGACCGATCGCCTGGCGCGGCGGTTGGGCACCAGGGACGCGGTGGTCATCGGGCTGGGGTCGATGATCGGAGCCGGGGTGTTCGCCGCGTTCGGCCCGGCCGCCCGCGCGGCCGGTACCGGTCTCCTGGTCGGGCTGGTGATCGCGGCGCTGATCGCGTACTGCAACGCGGTGGCCTCTGCTCAACTGGCGGCGGTGTATCCGACGTCGGGCGGTACCTATGTCTACGGCCGGGAGCGCCTCGGCGACTGGTGGGGCTTCGCCGCCGGGTGGGGGTTCGTCGTCGGCAAGACCGCCTCGTGCGCGGCGATGGCGCTCACCTTTGCCTCCTATGCCGTGCCCGGGCCGTGGTGGGCTCAGCGGGTGGTGGCGGTGGCCGGCGTGGTGGGCCTGGCGGCGCTCAATTACCGTGGGGTCGCCAAGACGGCGGTTCTGACCCGCGTTCTGGTCACCGCCAGCCTGACGGCACTGGCCGTCGTTGTGGTCGGGATCGCCGTCGGGGGGCGTGCCGGCTCGGTTCATCTGGGTGGCTGGGCGGGCCTGGGCGCGGGCGGTGTGTACGGCATCCTCCAGTCGGCCGGTCTGTTGTTCTTCGCCTTCGCCGGCTACGCCCGCATCGCCACCATGGGCGAAGAAGTCCGCGACCCGCGACGCACCATCCCTCGGGCCATCCCCCTCGCACTGGTCATGACCGTCGTCATCTACCTGGTCGTGGGTGTGGCGGCGCTGCTCGCCGCCGGCCCGTCCCAGCTCGCGACGGCCGAAGCGCCGCTGACCACCGCGGTGCGGGCCGCCGGCGCCGGTGCCCTCACACCGGTGGTCCGTGTGGGTGGTGCGCTCGCGTCGCTGGGTGCGCTGCTGGCACTGATCGCCGGTATCGGCCGTACCGGCCTGGCGATGGCCCGCCACCGTGACCTGCCCGGCTGGCTGTCCGCCGTCCATCCCCGCCATCGCGTGCCGCACCATGCGGAGATCGCCCTGGCCGTCGTCGTCAGCGCTCTGGTGCTCACCACGGACCTGCGCGGCGTGATCGGCTTCTCTTCCTTCGGCGTGCTGGTCTACTACGCCATCGCCAACGCTGCCGCATTCACCCAGCCCTCACAGGACCGCCGCTGGCCGCGTGGCCTCAACGCACTCGGCGCCACGGGATGCCTGACACTGGTCGCCACCCTGCCCTGGCAGTCGGTCCTGGCCGGAGTGGCCATGTTCGCGATAGGCCTGGCCGGTCGCGGGATCGTTCAGGCACGGCGCCAGATCTAGACCTCACGGGTGACAGGCGCCGACCGCCTCGACGGCACACGCACGCCGTCGCAGTCGGTCGACGGCCTCCTCGATCGTGAATATGGTCGCCGGGTGCCTGATGCGATCTTCACCCATCCTCGCCTCGCGCCGCTCTATGACGCCTTCGACGGAGACCGCGACGACCTGACCGTCTACCTGGACATCGCCACCGAGCTGGGCGCGGAGCGCGTACTGGACGTGGGGTGCGGGACAGGATCCCTGGCCTTCCTGCTCGCGGAGAGCGGCCGGACCGTCGTGGGGGCCGACCCGGCCGAAGCGTCCCTTGAGATCGCCAGATCGAAGAATCCAACCGCGAGGGTCACCTGGATTCAGGGCGATGCCACGACGGTGCCGGCGCTCGATGCTGATCTCGCCGTGATGACGGGCAATGTGGCCCAGGTCTTCCTCGCCGACGAGGACTGGGCACGGGCCCTCCAGGGCATCCACGCCGCGCTTGGTCCACGTGGTCACTTGGTGTTCGAGACGAGGCGTCCCGAACACCGGGCTTGGGAGCAATGGGCTGCTGACGATGCTCCGGTCATTCTCGACATCCCCGGAAGCGGACCGGTAGAGCGGTCTCTTGAGGTCACCGACGTGAGCCTCCCGTTCGTCTCCTTCCGTTTCACCTACAGGTTCCTGGCGGACGGCGCGGTGGTCACCTCCGACTCGACACTGCGGTTCCGCAGCCGCGAGGAGGTCGAGACAAGCCTGGTCGCCCACGGCTATCGAGTGCTGGACGTGCGCGATGCCGCCGATCGCCCAGGTCGCGAGTTCGTGTTCATCGCCGAGCGCGCCTGAAGTAACCGGAGGACGGCCGGTTGTTCCGGCTCGTTCGACTACGCGGTGACACCGAGGACATGGACCCAGCGGGCGGCGTACGTCGCCGGTACAGGGGTCGCGTTCAGTCGCCGGTCGGCGCGTCCGGCAGGCCGATCGGCCCCAGGCGGTGGGCGGTCTTCGTGCGGATGCACGGACTTCAGCGCCTCCTCCAGCTTGGTCAGTGCGAGCCGTCCGCCCGGTGGCGTGTGCTCCGCCGTTGGCGCCAGCTCCCGCAGCAGCACGAGGTCCGGGGTGTCCGCGTCGCCCGGACGTACGTCCAGGACCGCGGCGTCCTGCGGGTGGACCTGTCCGATCACCTGCTGATCTCCGGACCCAAAGCGGCTTCTCCACCCACGCCACTGAGCACGCCTTCATCCCTCACGTGATGGATGCGCCTCCGCCCGTGCGATTCCCGAGCCTCGCTGAGGCTTCGCGCCGGTGGCACCGTTTCGTACGGCGGGGGGCGACATAGCACCGAGCCGCGTGGTGGCTGCGTGGAACGAGGGCCATCGACTGGAATTTCCCACCGGCGCGTTCCGCGTCACGAAAGGCCCGCCCGCTTGGTGCGTGCGGTGTTCCCGGGC
>DASQPY010000652.1:0-2361 GCA_035643735.1 Actinoallomurus sp.
GCGGCACGCGCACGATCGACCTCCGCGGCCGTACCGTCGTGCCCGGGCTCATCGACAGCCACCTTCACCAGTTCAACGCGGCGCTCGACCGGCCCAACGTGTCGCTGCTGGAGGCGCGCAGCGTCGCCGACGTGGTCGCCCGCATCGGTGAGCGGGTCGCCGCCGCCACCTCGGGCGCGTGGGTGCAGGCGCGTTCGGGCTGGCACGAGAGTCTCCTCGCCGAGGGGAGGCTGCCGACCCGCACCGATCTCGACCCGGTCTCGCCCGAGAATCCCGTGTACATCCCCCGGGGCGGCCACGTGGCCGCCGTCAACGGCCGCGCCCTGGCGCTGGCGGGCATCACGCGGGACACCCCCGATCCCGTCGGCGGGGTCATCGTCCGGGACGCGAACGGCGAGCCCACCGGTGTGCTGCTGGAGCGCGCCCGCTCGCTCGTACAGGCCGTTCTGCCCCCGCCGCCCTCGGCCGACCAGCAGCGGCAACTGCTGCGAGACCAGATGGCCGAGCACAACGGGCTCGGCATCACCGGCGTCACCGAACCGGGTCTGTCACCCGACCAGATCGAGATCTACACCGGGCTCTGGCACGACGACGAGCTGACCACCCGGGTACACCTGCTGTGGCGGATCGCCGCCCTCGCGGACGTGGACGCGGCCGTCGACGCGTTCCGGCCGCGCATGGGCGATGACATGCTCCGCTTCGACGGACTGAAGTACCTGTCCGACGGCGGGGTCGAAGGAGGGTTCCTGCACGACCCGTACCAGATCGTGCCCGGAGAACAGATCAGCCCGGACTACCACGGCGTCCAGTTGCTGCCGCCCGGAGGCGAGGAGGAACTGACGGAGATGTTCCGCCGCGCCGCGCGGCACGGTTTCCAGGTGCAGACGCACGTCGTCGGCGACGCGGCGATGGACTTCATCGTGGACGTGCTCGACAGGGTGGACCGGGACACCCGGCTGGCGCCGCTGCGCTGGGTGCTGATGCACTTGTTCCTGCCGACCGGCCACGGCATGGCGCGCATGCGCAAGATGGGCCTGCTCGCCAGCGTGCAGGACCATCCCGTCCTGCTCGGCTTCAACCAGGTGCGCTGGTGGGGTGAGGAACGCGGGGCGCGCGCGATCCCCATCCGGGAGGTCCTGGACGCCGGTTTCGTCGCCGGCGGCGGCACCGACGCGCCGGTGGTGCCACCGAACCCGCTGTGGTCGCTCGGCTGGATGGTGACGCGAGAGACGCTGCGCGGCGACGTACTCGGCCCCGAGCAGAGCATCACCCTGCGTGAGGCCCTGCACCTGTACACCCTCGGCAGCGCACACACACAGTTCGCCGAAGGCAGGCTCGGAACGATCGAGCAGGGCAAACTCGCCGACTTCGTCGTGCTGGACGCCGATCCGCTGACCATCGAGCCCCGGTCGATCAGGGACATCGGAGTCGACCTGACCATCGTCGGCGGTCGCGTCGTACACGAACGGTCCTGAGCCGGCCTGACCCGGGACTGAAAGCCAGGCCGTACGCCGGGAGAGTCGGCCTGGTGGGCGGGGGCCTTCAGGGCTTCACGACGCGGTAGCGCAGGTGGGTCACAGCCCCCAAGACGGGGTTCCCTTCCGCGATGAGGCCGGCCTGCTCCCCGGCGAACAGCGGCGCACCCTCGCCCAACAGCAGGGGACAAGGTGGATGCGCAGCTCGTCGAGCAGGGCCGCCCTGAGCAACTGCCGGGCGACGTCCGCCCCCAGCACCAGAGCGTATTTGTCTCCCGCAGCATCCTTGGCACGCCGAGCAGCGGCCTCCAGCCCGTCGAAGGCGAACGTCCCGCCGTTGCCGCCGAGAAGGTCCTCCCCGATCCGGTGGGTGACCACGAAGCTAGGAACGCCAGGCCACGGCGTGCCACCCCACGGCCCCAAACCGAGATCGAACGTACGCCGTCCGATGACAGCGGCCCCCACCGTCGCGTCCACCTCCCGGCGGACGCCGAGGTCGACCCCGTGGTCCGGCCCCTCGCCGAACATCCACTCGTGCAGCCCTTCGCCGCCGCCTCCCATGGGCTGCCCCTCCCGGACGTCCGTCCGGCCGTGAACCCGTCCAGGGACACCGACACATCCCACACGAGCTTGCTCATCGCGAGTCTCCTTCACGTCGTCGGCGCCACCGTCCGGCGCCGTCACGAGAAGGTCGGAGCCGGTCCGGCGTCTCGACGTCACTCTGGAAACGATCAGTGGCAAAGCGCGATGAGGCCCGGCGAGCGGCCGGCGGTCGGTGAATCGACCGTGCGGCGGATCCGGCGGATCCGGCGGAGCCGTCGGCGCGGTCCGGCCCGCGAGGGTCGGACATGGCCAGGTTGATCCGTCCGGCACGCTGTGCCTGGGC
>DASQPY010000653.1:0-4706 GCA_035643735.1 Actinoallomurus sp.
GACGTGCTGCGGATGACTGCGCGCACCCACCAGGCGGCACTCCCCCGGCCACGCAGGCTGACCGCGGTGGAGACCCTGCGGCTGGCTCCGGCACTCCGCTCGTACGGGCTGCGCGGCGGGCTGCTGTCCTGGGACGGGCAGCTCGTCGACGACGCGCGGCTGGTCACCGCGATCGCGCGGACCGCGGCGGCGTACGGCGCCCGCATCCTCACGCGCTGCCGTGCGCTGAAGCTGACGTCCGACGGCGCGGAGGTGCGCGACGAACTGACCGGCACCGAGTTCTTCCTGCGCGCACGTGCCGTGGTCAACGCGGCGGGTGTGTGGGCGGGAGGGCTCGCCGAAGGCGTACGGCTGCGGCCCTCGCGCGGCACCCACCTCGTGCTGCGTGCCGAGAGCCTGGGCGGGCTCTCCGCCGGGCTGCACCTGCCGGTCCCCGGCGCGCCGGGCCGCTTCGCGTTGGTGCTGCCGCAGGAGGACGGCCGGATCTACGTCGGGCTGACGGACGAGGACGCGGACGGGCCCATTCCGGACGTGCCCGAGCCGTCGGAGGCCGAGATCGGGTTCCTGCTGGACCTGCTCGACTCCGCACTCGACGTGCCGGTGCGCCGCGCTGACGTGGCCGGCGCGTACGCCGGGCTGCGCCCCCTGCTGTACGGCGAGACGGGCAGCACCGCGGACCTGTCACGGAAGCACGCGGTGCTGACCGCCGCGAACGGTGTCGTGACGATCGTCGGCGGCAAGCTCACGACCTACCGCCGGATGGCGCAGGACACGGTGGACGCCGTGCTGGAGGGCCGCGGCCTGACCGCCGGGCCGTGCCGGACCCTGCGGCTGCCGCTCGTCGGCGCCGGACCGGCACAGGACCTGGCCCGGCTGGTCGCACCGGTCCACCTCGTCCGCAGGTACGGCGCGGAGGCCCGCGACGTCATGGCCCTCACGACGGAGGACCCGTCACTGCTGGAACCGGTGGCGCCCGGCTCGGCCACCATCGGCGCGGAGCTCGTCTGGGCGGTCCGGCACGAGGGCGCCCTGGACGAGAGCGACCTCCTGGACCGGCGTACGCGGGTCGGCCTGATCGCGGCCGACCGCGAGGCGGCGCTGCCCGCCGCCCGCCGGGCGCTCACGCCCGCCACACTGCACCGCTGATGGTGGCCCCGGCGAGCGGGGCCACCATCAGAAGGGCGTCAGCCGGACACCGGGGCACCGGTCTTCGGGTCGAGGGTCAGCTTGCGCGCCCTGGGGTGCCAGAAGTCGAACAGGCCGCCGACTCCACCGCCCCGCACGTCCATGGACGCGTCGCCGATGCGGCCGACTCCCCAGTTGTCCTCGATGAACCTCAGCACCGAGGTCTGCTCGGCGTACGAGTGGTCGACGTGGTTGACCTTGGAGTACGGCGAGATGGCCAGCAGCGGCAGACGCTGGCTCGGACCGCAGCGGTCCTGGTAACCACCGGCGGCGTGCTTGCTCGCGCAGAGCGGCGTGTCCTGCGAAGCGTCGGACGAGCCGTTCGTGACCTTCGGGGCGACGTGGTCGTACCAGCCGTCGGAGTCGTCGTAGGCGATGAAGATCGCGGTCGACTTCCACTCGGGTGACTGCTGGATCTTGTTGATCGTGCCGACGATGAACTGCTGCTCGTCCAGCGGGTCGGAGTAGCCCGCATGGCCGTCCTGGTACTGCGGCGCCTTCAGGAAGCTCACCGCCGGCATGCTGCCGGCCTTGAGCGAGGCGTCGAAGTCGGTCAGGTCGTACTGGTGGTTGGCCTGGTCCGTACGGCCGATCGCGGCGGGCGACGACGGCGGCAGGTGCTTCTCGTTCGCCGTCGACTTGTAGTACTGGAAGGGCTCGTGGTGCGGGCTGTAGTCGACCGCGGGGATCCCGCCGACGTTCGGGTGGGTGGCGCCGCACACGGCATAGCCGCCCTCCGAGCCCGTCGGGCGGAAGCCGCCCTGGAACCAGCCCCAGGTGACCTTCTTCTCGTTGAGCAGGTCACCGATGTTCCTGCCGGTCATCACGCCCAGGTTGTTCTTGGACGTGTGGTTGTTGTCCGAGCAGTCGTCGAACGCCGGGTCCGGGTCATTGATCATCGTGCCGACGCCGTCCTTGTCCGGCGACTGCACGACGTAGGGGTCGCTGACCTTGGCGTGCGTGACCGGGTCGACGGCATAGATGCCATGGGTGTTGCCCGAGATGAGGTCGATCGCACCGGGCGTCGACGGGCCGAAGACCGTGTCCCAGCTGTTGTCGCTCATCGCGTAGTTCTGCGCGTAGTTCCACAGACCGGTGACGGTGTTGCCGTCGAAGTAGTCCATCACCAGGCCCGGCTCACCGAACAGGACCGGCTGGCCCGTGCACGTGTCCTTCTCGGTGTTCTCGACGAACTTGTCCATCTTGCCGCCGTTGACGGCCAGTTGCTCCTTCCCGTACGTGTGGTCCTGGTCGCAGGTCAGCGCCTGCTCGTGGGTCAGCCGCACGGGGTTGTACCGGTTCGGGTTCTTGGTGAGCAGCTTCTTGCTCAGGCCGTTCACCCTGGGGGTGTTCTTCTTGGCGGTGAACTTCGTGCCATCGGTGTTCGCCGCCTTCGGATAGGTGCCGAAGTAGTGGTCGAAGGAGATGTTCTCGTCGAACAGCACGACGACGTGCTTGATCGGCGTGCCCGTGCGGGCCTGCGAGTCGGCGGCGGTCAGGGCTGTCGCCCCGGTCGCACCGTCTCCGCAGCTCGCGAGGGCCAGCGAACCGGCCGCCACCAAGGACGCGGCGATCACCATCGACCGGCGTCTCTTCCACTTTCCGGGACCCATTACGCCTCCTGGCTGAATACGAAGCGACGATCATGTTGCCTGATCCTGACTGCCGCGTAAACAGCTTCGGGGCATTGCCTCCGCCATGCGAAAGGCGCCCCCGCCCGGCCGAAGCCGTGACGGGGGCGCCTCTCTTACTCGCCAAGCGTGTCAGCCGACCTGACGGGCACCCGTCTTCGGGTTGAGGAAGAGGTTCCCCGCCTGCGGCTTGCGGAAGTCGCACATGTGGTCCAGGTCCCCCGCACGAGCGTCGAACGACGCGTCGCCGATCTGGCCGACGCCCCAGTTCTCCTCGATGAACGTCGTGATCGAGGCCTGCTCGGTGTAGTGGTGGTCAACGAAATTGACCTTGGAGTACGGCGAGATGACGAGCAGCCGCAGGCGCTGGCTCGGACCACAGCGGTCCTGGTAGCCACCGGCCACCTGGCCCTTGCCGCACTCGGCCGGGTCGTCGGCCGCGGCGTCCGAGGAGCCTGGTGATCTTCGGCGCCACGTGGTCGTACCAGCCGTCGGAGTCGTCGTAGGCGATGACGACCGCGGTGGACTTCCAGTCCGGGGACTTCTGCAGCTTGTTGATCGTGTTGACGATGAACTGCTGCTCGTCCAGCGGGTCGGAGTTGGCCCCGTGGGCGTCCTGGTAGGCCGCCGCCTTCAGGAAGCTCACCGCGGGCCTCCGTCTCCTCGAGGAGGGATTCGGGGGCCGCGTCGTCCAGCGGGATCACATCGGACGGGAACGACCGCCGCGCTGACGGAAGGTGGCGCGCACGTAAACAAGCCCTGATCAGGACCTGAAAGATCTTTTGTCGACCTCCGCCTACCACGCGTTCATGCCGCGGAAATCGGGATTTCAGGCGAGCAGAGCCCGTCCGAGGAAGTCCTTCGCGTCCCGTACACCCGGCAGCGCGAAGAAGTACCCGCCGCCGAAGGGCGTGATGTAGTCCACGAGCGGCTCGTCCGCCAGCCGGTCCTGCACGGTCTCGAACTGGCGCTTGAGGTCCTGCTGGTAGCAGGTGAAGATCAGGCCCATGTCGAGGTCGCCGACCTTGTCGACGCCGCGGTCGTAGTTGAAGCTGCGGCGCAGGATCCGGTTGGCGTCCGTCTGCGGGGTCCGGGGGTTCGCCTTCCGGATGTGGCTGGTCAACGGGATGACCTTGCCGATCGGGTCCTGGGCGTACTTCGGCTCGTCGCGCTCGTGGACGCCGTCGAGGGGCGCACCGGTGTCACGGTCGCGGCCGAACATCTGCTGCTGCTCGCCGATCCCCACCCGGTCCCAGAACTCCACGAGCATGCGGATCAGCCGGACGACCTTGTACGAGCCACCGGCCGTCCAGGCGGGCTCACCGCCACCGGCCGACCGGTCCGCCCAGATCAGCCGATCCATCTCCTTGGCGCTCGTGACGTCCGGGTTGGCGATGCCGTCCTTGAAGCCCAGGAGGTTGCGGGGCGTGCCGCTCGGGCGCGGGGGGCTGGTGAAGCCGCTCATCCGCCAGCGGATCTGGGCCGCGCCGCGCGTCCGGCGCGCGATGTCCCGCAGCGCGTGCACGACCGTGTCGTCGTCGTCGGCGGACAGCTGGAGGCTGACGTCCCCGTGGCACCACGCCGGATCGAGGTCGTCGCCCGGAAACATCTTCATCGGCTTGAGGCCGGCGGGCTTGCGGCTCGCCAGGCCGTACCGGTCATCGAAGAGGGACGCGCCGACTCCCACCGTCACCACGAGCCCGCCGCCGGGCATGTCGGGCCCGAGCACCCCGGAGTCGGCCGGCGGCGCGCTGATGCCCAGGTCGGCCGGGGCTCCCCCGCCGGTCAGCGCGCGGGCCCGGCCGGTGAGCGTACGGAAGAACTCCGTCAGCTCGTTCCGGCCGGCGGCGACGACGTCGAGGGAGACCACGATGGTCCGCTGCCGCGGCT
>DASQPY010000654.1:0-2267 GCA_035643735.1 Actinoallomurus sp.
CATCGTCTCCCACGACATGGGGACGCTGGAGAAGGTTTGCGGGCGTGGGGTCGTCCTGCGCGAGGGGCGCGTCACGTACGAAGGCGGGATCCAGGACGCGGTCGACTTCCTCGCGCCGCCGGAGAGCGTGGCCGACGCCGAGCGCCGCGAGCGCGCACGGCGCGAGGCCGCTGCGGAGAAGGCCGAGAAGACCGCCGCGGCCGAGACCGTCCGCCTGGTGCGTGAGGTGATGGCGGAGACGCCGCGGTTCGAGGACCCGATCGCCACTCTGGAGTACGGGCTCGCGCTCGCCTCCGGGCAGGACGGCATGGCGCTGGAGTTCGGCGTCTGGTCAGGCCGTACGCTCCGCGTCATCGCCAAGGGCCGGGATGGCAAGAACGTCTTCGGTTTCGACTCGTTCGAGGGCCTGCCGGAGGACTGGCGCGACGGCTTCCCAGCGGGCACCTTCGCGCTGGACGAACCGCCCGAGGTCCTCGGCGCGGAACTCGTCACCGGGCTGTTCGCCGAGACGCTCCCGGCGTTCCTGCGTGACCATCCGGAGCCGGTCGCGTTCCTGCACATCGACGCCGACCTGTACTCCTCGGCCCGTACGGTGCTGGAGCACGTCGGGCCGCGGCTCCGGCCAGGCAGCGTCGTGGTCTTCGACGAGTACTTCAACTATCCCGGCTGGCAGGAGCACGAGCACCGGGCCTGGCAGGAGTACGTGGCCGAGACCGCCATCAGCTTCCGCTACGAGGCCTACACGCGCGGCAACGAGCAGGTCGTCGTGCGAGTCACCGAAGTCGGAGGCGTGGACGGCGCACGCGCAGGCGCGGACCCGGCCCTGCTCGATCCGCCCGGCACCGAGGGCACGGTCGTGGTGGACGGCACGCTCCCGGCCGCGCCCCGACAGGCCACCGCCGGACCGGCCGGGGACACTGTACGCCCTGTCCCCGCCGTGCCGGTCGAGGCGGCCGGGCCGGACGGCGACGTGCCGTCGGCAGATGACGCGGCGAGGCCCGCACGCCGGCTGCGCGAACTCGACCTGCTGCGATTGGTCGCCGCGATCGCGGTCATGATGCACCACTTCGCCGGCGTGCCCACGGGTGCCTGGCCGCAGGACGCGCGGAAGGTCTTCCCGGAGCTGAACCCGGCGGCGAACTTCGGCTATCTCGGCGTCGAGCTGTTCTTCGTGATAAGCGGGTTCGTCATCCTCATGACCGTCTGGAATCGCGGCGTCGGCGCGTTCGCGGTGTCACGGCTCGTCCGCCTCTTCCCGGCGTACTGGTTCGGCGTCGTTCTCGCGATGGCCGTCTTTCTCACCACGGGAGCGGCCGTCGACTATGGCCCCGGCAGCCAGAGTCCCTTGGTGCGGTTCCTGCCGAACCTGACGATGCTGCAGACCGGCGCCGGAGCGCCGAACATGGAAGTCGTCTACTGGACGCTCTGGATCGAGCTGCATTTCTACGTGCTCATCGCCCTGTTCATCTGGCGTGGCATCACCTACCAGCGCTGTCTCGCCTTCATGACGGCGTGGCTGCTGGCCGGGGTGTTCGGCCAGGAGGCGAACGTCGCGATCCTGAACGACCTCTTCTTCCCGCAGTGGGCGCCGTACTTCATCGCCGGGATGGCGTTCTTCCTGATGTACCGCTTCGGGCAAAACGCCGTGCTGTGGCTGTTCGTGGTCTGCTGCTGGTCCCTCACCGCGTACTACGGCGTGCACAACATGGCGCCGAGCAACGCCTGGCCAGGCGTCCACCAGTACGCCATCCCCGGCGTGATCACCGCGATCTACCTGGTGATGGCGCTCGTCGCCACGCACCGGCTGGGATGGCTGCGCTGGCGAGGGCTCACCGTGCTCGGCGGACTGACGTACCCGCTCTACCTCGTCCACGAGACGATCTCCCGCCCCCTGATCAAGTGGCTCGCGCCCGAGCTCGACCGCTGGATCGTCCTGGGGATCGCCATCGGGTCGTGCCTTGCCGCGGCGCTGCTGATCTGGCTGATCGTGGAGCGGCCCGGCCAACGATGGCTGCGGGGTCAGCTGCGGAAGGCCGCCCGGCAGATCCGCGGCGCGAGCGGGACACCCGGGCAGGACACGCTTACCATTCGTTAGTCGTGTCCGGCCGCAGGTCGATCGCGTCGATCTCCACACTGCAGACCGACCGGGTGAGGCGCACGGTGTTCCGGCCGGCGTTCAGCGACACGTCGGCTGCGGCGACGGTCCAGTCGTCCCAGCCCGTGTTGCCGAACGTGAGATCGGCCCCCACCCGGCCGTTGACCGTGAG
>DASQPY010000655.1:0-3538 GCA_035643735.1 Actinoallomurus sp.
GGGCACAAGTCGCTGTACTCCACGGCGTACTACACCCGCGATGACTTCTGGCGACACTACGACGGGGCCACCTATCGGCGGCTGAAGGAGGAGTACGACCCCGGCGGGCGGTTGCTCGATCTTTACGACAAAACGGTACGAGGCAGGTGATCATGCAGCTCGCAGAGGTATTCGAGCGTGTCGTGGGCCGCGACGCGCAGGTGGAGTTTCTGGCCTATGACGACAGCCGGGCCGGACCGGCCGGGGCCGACATCACGGTGAACGTCAGGTCGCCGTACGCGATCTCCTATCTCGCCCACGCTCCCGGGCCGATCGGGCTGGCCCGCGCGTACGTCTCCGGCTATCTGGACATCAGCGGTGACATGTACACCGCGCTGCACCGGATGCAGTCGGCCATGGGCGACCTGAGCTGGGCTGACAAGAGGCTGCTCCTGCGCGGCATCATCCGCGACCCGCTGCTGCGCGCGGCCGCGCTGACCCGCCTGGAGCCGCCCCCCCAGGAGGTCAGGACCGAGCGGGTGCCCTTCCTGTCGGGGCTGCGGCACTCCAAGCGCCGCGACGCCAAGGCGATCTCCCACCACTACGACGTGTCGAACACCTTCTATGAGTGGGTGCTCGGCCCGTCCATGGCCTACACCTGTGCGTGCTTCCCGACCGAGGACGCGACGCTCGAACAGGCGCAACACCACAAGTTCGACCTGGTCGCACGCAAGATCGGGCTCAAGCCGGGCATGCGGTTGCTCGACGTCGGCTGCGGCTGGGGCGGCATGGTCATGCACGCCGCCCGCGAGTACGGCGTCAAGGCGCTCGGCGTCACGCTGTCCAAGCAGCAGGCCGAGTGGGCGCAGAAGGCCATCGCCGAGGCGGGCCTGTCGGAGCTGGCCGAAGTACGGTTCATGGACTACCGCGACGTGTCCGAGACCGACTTCGACGCCGTCAGCTCGATCGGGCTCACCGAGCACATCGGCAAGGGCAACCTGGCCGCGTACTTCTCCTTCCTGTACGGCAAGCTCAAGCCCGGCGGGCGGCTGCTGAACCACTGCATCACCCGGCCGGACGACACGCAGCCGTCGATAAAGAAGGACGGCTTCATCAACCGGTACGTCTTCCCCGACGGCGAGCTCGAGGGGCCGGGCCATCTGATCTCCAAGATGCACGACGCCGGCTTCGAGGTCCGTCACGAGGAGAACCTCCGCGAGCACTACGCCAAGACCCTCGCCGGCTGGTGCCGCAACCTGGACGCGCACTGGGACGAGGCGGTCGCCGAGGTAGGAGAGGGTACGGCGCGCGTCTGGCGCCTCTACATGGCCGGCTCCCAGCTCGGGTTCGAGCTGAACTGGATCCAGCTGCACCAGGTGCTCGGCGTCAAGCTGCACGACGACGGACGTTCGGACATGCCGCTGCGGCCGTCGTTCGAGCCGCCGTTCGAGGGCTGAGCTCGACGTTGAGGGAGCGTACGGCCGCCGGGGAACCGGCGGCCGTACGCCGTCCGTGGACAGCACGGTGCGGGCGGACCTAACGTCGCGGTCATGAAGATCGACACGGTCGACGCGAACGGCCTGACGTTCGGCTACCTCGAGGCCGGCCATGGTCCGCTCGTGCTGTGCCTGCACGGTTTTCCCGACTCCGCGCACACCTGGCGGCGCCTGCTGCCGGCGCTCGCCGGCGCGGGGTACCGCGCGGTGGCGCCGTTCCAGCGCGGCTACGCCCCGACCGGGATCCCCGCCGACGGCGCGTACCAGACGGGTGCGCTCGCCGCGGACGCGAACGCCCTGCACGAGGTCCTCGGCGGCGACGGTGACGCGGTCCTCATCGGCCACGACTGGGGCGCCACCACCACGTACGCCGCGGCGGCCCACGCCCCGTCGCGCTGGCGCCGGGCGGTCACCCTGTCCCTACCCCCGGTCCCGGCGATGTCGTCGGCGTTCCTGGACTACGCCCAGGTGAAGCGGTCCTTCTACATGTTCCTGTTCCAGACGCCGCTCGCCGAGATGGCCGTCACGGCGAACGACCTGGCGTTCCTGGACGGGCTGTGGGCGGACTGGTCGCCCGGCTACGACGCCACGGCCGACCTCGCACACGTCAAGGCGTGCCTGCGCGACCCGGCGAACCTCACCGCGGCGCTGGACTACTACCGGGCGATGTTCGACTCCTCCCGGCACGTGGGCACCTACACCGCCGAGCAGGAGTCCGCGCGCCGTGTCGGTGAGCGGCCGATCCTCTACCTCCACGGGGCCGCCGACGGCTGCCTCGACGCGGGCGGCGTCCGCGACGTCGAACGGCACCTTCCGCCGGGTTCGCGGGCCGAGATCGTGCCCGCGGCAGGGCACTTCCTGCACCTCGAACAGCCGGCCGCGGTCAACGGCCTGGTGCTGGACTGGCTCGCCGGATGAGCACCGGTCTCCCCGAGAGGGCCGTTCTTGTTGCCGGGTACGGGCCCGGTTGGCAGGATGTGTCTTCCGAACGGGATTCTAGTGTGGAGAGTGATCCGGTAGTGACCCCAGGTACGTTCGAACCGCCTGAGATCGACATCACCGACTGGGCGTTCTGGGCACGTCCGCTGAGTGAGCGTCACGAGGCCTTCCGTACGCTGCGGCAGCTGCCCCGCCCGGCGTTCTTCGCGGAGCCGGAGGTGCCGTACGCGCCGAAGGGGCCTGGCTACTACGCGCTGGTCACCCACGCGGACATCGTGGAGGCGTCCCGCCGACCGCAGGACTTCTGCTCCGGCGCGGGTGCCATCAACATCGCCGACATGCCCACGGACCTGAACGAGTACTTCGGCTCCATGATCAACATGGACGACCCGCGGCATGCCAAGATCCGCCGGATCGTGTCCCGGGCGTTCTCTCCGCGGATGATCCAGCGCTTCGAGGACCAGGTGCAGGCGGTCGCCGAGCAGGTCGTGGAGGAGGTCCTCGCGAAGGGTTCCGGCGACTTCGTGTCCGACGTGGCCGCGCGTCTGCCGCTGAAGATCATCTGCGACATGATGGGGATCCCCGAGGAGAGCTACCGGACGGTCTTCGACAACTCCAACATCATCCTCGCCGGCGCCGACCCGGAGTTCGTCGCCGAGGACGAGGACCAGATCGCGCTCCAGCTGCTCACGGCCGGCCAGACGCTGAAGGACCTGGTGGAGGACCTCGGCCGGCACCGCCGGGAGCACCCGTCGGACGACCTGACCTCCGCCCTGGTCAACGCCAACATCGACGGTGAGTCGCTCACCGACCAGGAGTTCGGCTCGTTCTTCATCCTGCTCGTCGTCGCGGGCAACGAGACGACACGCAACGCCATCGCGCACGGGATGCATCTCTTCACGGCCAACCCCGGGCAGCGGGAGCTGCTGCTCGCCGACTTCGAGGCGCGCATCTCCGGCGCCGTCGAGGAGATCGTCCGCTACGCGTCCCCGGTGATCTGGATGCGTCGTACGGCGACGCGCGACACCGAGCTCAACGGGACCGAGCTCAAGTCGGGCGACAAGCTGCTCCTCTACTACTGGTCCGGCAACCGCGACGAGACGGTCTTCAAGGACCCCGACGTC
>DASQPY010000656.1:0-4232 GCA_035643735.1 Actinoallomurus sp.
GACGTTCTTCGTGGACCCCGTGCCCGTGGCAGAGCGGCCCGCCGGGTTCGGGCCGCTGCTCGCCGCGGCCGGCGTCCGCTGACTCTCAGTCGGGTGCGACGGCGCGGTGCTCCTGCGGGCTGCCCCCCCGCTCGCGCTTGAAGGCGGCGCTGAGCGCGAACGCGCTGCCGTAGCCGACGCGGCGGGCGACCGCGGCGACGGTTGCGTCCGGTTCGCGCAGCAGGTCGGCGGCCAGGGACAGGCGCAGGCCGGTGAGGTAGGTCATGGGCGGCTCGCCGACGAGTTCGGTGAAGCGCCGCGCCAGGGTCGCGCGTGACAGGCCCGCCCTGGCCGCCAGCGTGGCCACGGTCCAGGGATGGGCGGGCTCCTCGTGCAGCATCCGCAGCGCCGGGCCGACGACCGGGTCGCCGTGGGCGCGGTACCACCCCGGCACCTCGGCCTCCGGGCGGGAGAACCACGCCCGCAGCACGGCGGTGAGCAGCAGATCGAGCAGCCGGTCGAGCAGGGCCTCCTGACCGGGCGCGTCCCGGCTCAGCTCCTCGTCGAGCAGGGGCAGCAGGGAGGAGTCCCAGGCGTCGGCGTGCAGCACGAGCAGCATCGGCAGCGCCCTCAGCAGGCGGCCGCTCACCTCGCCGTCCAGCTGGTAGGTGCCGGTGAACATCGTCACCGAGCCGTCCGGGGCGTCCAGGGTGTCGCCCCAGGTACGGAGGCCGAGCGCCATCGCCTCGGACAGGGACTCCTCCTCCGGGGTGGTGCAGTGCTGCCCGGGGTGGATCACGACCCTCGGCGGCGTGGCCGGGTCGTCGGCGACGGTGTACGGAGCCGGGCCGCGGATGACCGCGACGTCACCGGGGCGCAGCCGCACGGCCTCCCGGTGTCCGGGACGACCCACGCCTCGTTCCGTACGACGGACACCAGGGTCAGCGGCGCCCGGTCCTGGATCCGCAGCGACCAGGGCGGCGTCAGGATCGACCGGAGCAGGAACGCTCCCCTGGCCCTCGGCCCGTCCAGCAGGCTCGCGAGTGCGTCCATGCGCACACCCTAAGTGCGCGCGGACAGGACGCGCGTAGCGAGCGCCGCGCAGTAGCGCAGTCCTGTCCGCGCGGGCTCTAAGACGCATGGACATTCATGTGAGCTTCTCGCTGATGGCCCGTCCGGGCGCCGCCCGTTTCACTGGTCGGCATGAAGATCCTGGCGGGCATCTCCGGTGCCCTCACCCTGGTGCCGGCCGGTGCGATGGCGGGCGTTTCTTCGCCTACTCGACGTCGGTGATGCTGGGGCTCGACGCGATCAGGCCGGAGCAGGCGATCGCCGCGATGCGGAGCATCAACGTGAAGATCCAGAACGCGGTGTTCCTCCCGGCGTTCCTCCTCATGCCGGTCCTGGGCGCGGTGACCGGCGTGCTGCTCCTCGTGCTCGGACAGCGCGCCGCGGGGCTCGTGTTCTTCCTCGCGGCGGCCGCCTACGTCTTCGGGGTGCTCGTGCCGAGCTTCGCGGTCAACATCCCGATGAACGACGCGCTCGACACGGCGAAGGTACCGGTCGGCGAGGCGGCACGGGTGTGGTCGGACTACTCCTCCCGGTGGACCCTGTGGAACCACGTCCGCACCGTGTCCGGCTCACTCGCCCTGCTCCTCGTCGGTCTGGGCCTGTTCATCTGGGACAGGCAGGCGTGAGGTGGATGGACAGGCCGTCCGCGTCCGGTCCCTCCAGGCCGGGCCTGAGCTCCATCGCTCGCGTGTAGTCGCCGCCGCTCAACCTGCGGTACGGCACCGGATCCGCCGTGAACAGGTCGCGCAGCCGGGCGCCGTACGCGTCGGTGAGAGCGGCGAACCGTGCGGGCTCGATGTCCAGGGAGTTCCAGATGACGAACGGCGGCAGCACGTCCATGCCGGTGTAGTGGAGCAGGCCGTGCTGGACGGGGAAGAGCACGTCCTCCAGCCTCCCGTGAACGCCGCGTGCCGAGAACGACGGCTCGGCGGCGCCGATGGTCACCGACAGCATCCCCCGCCGGCCGGCGAGCGTGCCGTCGCCGTAGAGAGCACGGTCGACATCGCCTGTCCCGTACCCGAACCCATGGGTGAACACCCGGTCCACCCAGCCCTTGAGCATGGCCGGCATCGAGAACCACCACATCGGGAACTGCAGGATGACGGCGTCGGACCACAGCAGCTTCTCCTGCTCGACGGCGATCTCCGGGGCCAGCCGGCCCTCGACGTACGCACGGCCGGAGGCGCCCATGACGTCGAGGCGCTCGGCCGGCTCGTGGCCGGGGAAGTCATCGGGGCCGACGGCGGGCCGCCACTCCATCGCGTACAGGTCGGAGAGGCGCACCTGGTGACCGGCGCGGCGGAGCTTGCCGGCGGCGAACGAGGTGAGCGCGCCGTTGAGGGAGCGGGGTTGGGGGTGGGCGCTGACGATGAGGATCTTCTTGGACTCCATGGCTCTGTTGTCCCGCCTTCCGGCGGCGCGAGCCAGCGCCCGGTGGTACCGCCGGTCTGGGTGTCCTGGTACTGGCAGGACCAGGCTCGTACGGCGCCACGTGCGCATACTGGACTGTATGGATGACTACGGCCGGGAGCTCGGGGCGTTCCTTCGCTCGCGGCGGGCACGCGTCGCGCCCGACAGCGTCGGGATCGTGACCGGTACGCGCCGCCGCGTACCGGGCCTGCGGCGGGAGGAACTCGCGCAGCTGGCAGGCATCAGCGTCGACTATTACGTACGGCTGGAACAGGGGCGCTCGACGCGGCCGTCGGCGGAGATCCTGGACGCGGTGGCGCGCGTACTGGCCCTCGACGCGACCGAGCGCGAGCATCTGCGCGCGCTGGCGGAGGGGCGAAGGACCCGCTTCTCGTCCCGCCCACGGCCGGAACGGGTCCGGCCCGAGCTGGCGCGGCTCCTCGAGGAGATGCCCGGCCTGCCCGCCATCATCACCGGGCGCCGGCAGGACGTACTCGCGTGGAACCGGCTCGGGTCCGAGCTGTTCGGCGGGCTGGAGGAGGGGCGGCGGGACCGCAACAACGCGCGCTACCTCTTTCTCGACGCGCGGTCGCGGGACACGTTCCCGGACTGGGAGCAGCGCGCGCGGGAGACGGCGGCGGTCCTGCGGCTGGCGGCTGGCCGGTACGCCGATGACGAACGGCTGACGGAGCTGGTCGGGGAGCTCTCGGTGAAGAGCGACGACTTCGCCGCGATGTGGCCGGCGGGCGACGTGATGGTCTGCGGGAGCGGCAGGAAGCGCTTCCGCCACGCGGTGGTCGGCGAGCTCACGCTGCGCTACGAGACCCTTCAGCTCCCGGACTCCGGCGGCCAGGCGGGCCAGGAGCTGCACGTCTACAGCGCGGAGGACGACGGGGCGCGAGATGGGTTGCAGCTCCTGGCCGGCTGGACGACCCCGTCCCGCGAGGAACTCCCGCACCGGGACGCGACCCGCTAGCTAGGGGGTGGTCCGTGACGTTCGAGGGGTTCTGGCCGACCTTCCAAGGCTCAGTATCGGGTCAGCGTTCGGGGCCGCGGATGCCCTCAAGCAAAAGCGTGACGTGCCTACGCCAGCCACCGGCGCCGGTCATGTTCGCCATGGCGCCACGGGTGATGAGGACGAAGTCATCGGCGCGAAAGTCTTCACGGAGGCGGCCGGCGTCGACGGCGCGCTGCACGATGCGTTCGGTGATCGACGAGAAGTCCGTCTTCTCGGCGACGATGTCGTTCCAGCTCGGCTCTTCCGGGCCGAGAAGCGCGAAGCGGAACGCGGCGTCGGCCTGTGCGGACTCCAGATAGCCGTAGAGCAGCGTCTCGAACGCCGTCCAGGGATCCTCGGCCTCGTCGGCGGCGCGGGCGAGGGCGGTCATCGCCTCGAACCGGCGGCCGATGATCGCCGCGAGTAGCGCTTGCTTGTCGGCGAAGTGCCGGTAGAGGGTGCCGACACCCAAGCCCGCGCGCTCGGCGATCTCGTCCATCTGCACCGCGTCGCCTCGCCGGGCGAACAGCTCACCGGCGGCGTCAAGGACGGACTCGCGGTTGCGCCGGGCGTCGGCGCGCAGTGAGCGTTCGGGAGCGGTCATGGTCAGGTCACTCTAGTTGACGATGCGCGGAAGCCGTCTATATTCGGAACCGGAGTTCATGTTCATGATAGAGGAGATTGATGATCATCGTCACCACACCGACAGGACAGATCGGCAGCCGGCTGGTCCGTCAGTTGCTCGACCAGGACAAGGAGGTCCGGGTCATCGTCC
>DASQPY010000657.1:0-5009 GCA_035643735.1 Actinoallomurus sp.
CTTTGGTGGGTTCAACGATCATCGCCCACATCAAGGCCGTTCTCTCCAGTGGTACCTGCAAAAGGCCGAGTCCGTCGCGCCTGGGCTTTTTGACGACAACGCTGATCCGCGTCCCATCCGGCGGCTACGACAAGATTGCGACCTGACGCGGACGGCACCTCGACACGGGCGCGGCACGGTAGGCGCCATGACGCAAGTTCAGCCGGCCAAGGCCGCTCGGTCGACCACCGGACGCAAGCCGCATCTGCCCGCGTTGGACGGGCTGCGGGGTGTCGCGATCCTCGGGGTGCTGTTGTTCCACACCGGCCATCTGTCCGGTGGCTTCCTCGGGGTGGACCTGTTCTTCGCCCTGTCCGGCTACCTCATCACCGACATGCTGCTGCGGGAGATCGAGGCGACCGGTGCCGTGTCGCTGGTCGCCTTCTGGGGCAGCCGGATCCGCCGGCTGCTGCCCGTGCTGGCGACCATGCTCGCCGGTGTCGCCGTGCTGGTCTGGGCGGTGGGGTCGCCGCATCGCCGCCATCGACGCCTGCACCGACTCGGCCATCTCGTTGATGGTGACGGTCAGTTCGGCCAACTCATCGGCGCCCTGGGGCGGCGACCGTGCGTCGAGGCTGTTCGCAGACGAAGCGCTCGCGCTGCCGTCGCTCGGCGGTCCACTGCGCCTGCACGCTCGTCGAGGGGGCGAACGTCGAGGACCCCGCGTAGCGCGCCCAAGGTCTTTACATCGACCCCTAACAGGTGCACCGGCCCGATGCCGCCACCGACCTCGACGAGACCAGTGCTGGCTTTTTTCGACCCGTGCTCAGATCGCTACTGTTCAAAGCAGTAAGAACAGCCCGACGCGCGTTCGGTGGCCTGGCCTGATGTCGTCAATATCGTCGACCGCGCCGGCTGCCGTGCGCGAGCCGGACAGCGGGGTCTGAGTTGAGGAGTCGCCCGCGTCAGCACAAGGCACTGGATGCTTGCACGTCACCGAGCGCTCGTCGCGCGACCTCGCTGAAGTCGTCGCCGGTGGTCGTCTCGCTCCAGCGTTCATAGGCAATCGTCGAGGCGAGCGCGCCGAGTTCTGCGGCCACACGAGAGGTCAGGTCGGGAACGCCGCGCCGCTTGAGCGCGCCGGTCATTGATGCGATGAGGCCGAGGTTCTTCAGCGCCTCGCGTTCTTGTAGTTCCGGGTTGGCGGCGATCACTGCCCGCCTGCGGGCAATGAATTCACGGCGAGCGGGCGTAAAGACTTCTCTCCCGGCCGCGTCCAGCGCATGAGCCACCGCTTCAAGCGGGGTGGCAGGTGCCGGTGCTGCGACTATCGCCTCGGTGAGCAGTTCGTCCATCGTGCCGCCGCCGAAGAGTACTTCCCGCTTGTCCTGGAAGTGCCGGAAGAAGGTGGTCTTCCCCAGCCCTGCGTGCTGCGCTATGTCGATCACGGTCGTGTTCTCGTAGCCTCGCTCGGCGAACAGGTCGAGGGCGGCCTGAGCGAGCCGTTCTGATGCGTTCGGTTCCCAACGAGCCATGAACACAGTCTATGGCACTTGGTTCCGTCACTCGTGTTGGTAAGGACCCCCGCCGACTCGCTCTGGCATACGCCGGAGGGCATCAGCGATGAGGTGGCGAGCACTCTTCCGGTGGCCGGCGCCACCGCCGCCGCCGCGCTGGCGGATCGGGTACGGGCACTGGCTTCCGGTGGAGTGACCGCAGCAACCGACCTGTTCGGCACGGAGACGGCCGAGACCGCGCTGGCGCTCGGCGTGGCGCCTGAGCGGATCTCGACGATCGCCGCGGGGTCCCAACCCTCCCGGCGGCGTGCGCCCTACCGGCGGTATCGACGCAGCGCCGGATGCTGGGAAGTGGATAACCGACGCGATCCTCGCCGGCAAGATCTCCGTGCCTATCGCCGCGAGCTTCCCGATCGAGCAGATCCGCGACGCCGTCGCGCTGCAGGCCGGAAGGATCCGGTCGAGGATCTCCCGGCGTAGCTGCCCACTCACCGTTCTTGATCGCGTTCATCGGCGCGGGTCCGCGGAGCCTTGAGCACGACGCGTACCCGTTGTACTGCTTCACGGTGGTCGAGCCCGCCACGTGCCGCGTCAAGACCCAGGGCAAGGCGAGCGTGATCGTCTCCATGCTCGCCCCGTCCACGGTCAGGGTCGGCGGACGGAGCTCTCGCGGATCTTGAGTTCGGCGTCGAGGGTGACGTGCCGGGCCGGGAAGATCTCCCCACTCACACGCCGCAGGAGGAGCTGCGTCGCCTGGCGGCCGATCTCGTACGTCGGCTGGCTCACCGCTGTGATCTGCGACCGCAGGCTCAGCGCGGGCATCATGTCGTCGAAGCCGACCAGGGCGATGTCGTTGGGAAAGCGGACCCCTGCTGTGTCGAGGGCGTCGACGGCGCCGATCGTCATGAGGTTGTTGGACACGAAGAGGCCGTCCGGGCGGTCGTCCATGGCGAGCAGCCGCTCGGTGGCCTCGCGGCCGCCGTCCAGGCGGAACTCCCCGCCGACGACGAGCTCGCGCGCGGCGCGCAGGCCTGCGGCCTTGAGGCCCGCGCGGTAGCCGGCCAGGCGGCTCGCGCCGGTGGTGGTGCCCAGGCGGCCGGCGATGAAGCCGATCCTGCGGCAACCCTGCTCGGCGAGGTGGAGCGTCGCCTCCTTGGCGGCCCGGTGGTTGTCGACCATCACCCAGTCGACGTCGGCGGACTTGAGCCGGCGGTCGATCATGACCACCGGGATGCCGCGCTCGGTCAGCACGTCGATGCTCGTGTCGGTGGCCGAGGCGGGTGACAGCAGCACGCCGGCCATCTGCTCGGCCGCGGCCACCTCCAGGTACCGCTGCTCCTTGCGCAGGTCCTCGTCGGCGTTGGCCAGGACGACGGAGTAGCCGGCCTGGCTCGCCACGTCCTCCACGCCGCGGACCATCGCGGTGAAGAACGGGTTCGTGATGTCGGAGATGATCACGCCGAGCACGGTCGTGGCGCGGGTGCGCAGGCTGCGGGCCTGGCTGTTCGGGTGGTAGTCCAGCGCGTGCACCGCGGCGAGGACGCGCTCCTTGAGGTCGGATGAGACGGTCTCGGAGGTGTTCAGCACGCGCGAGACCGTGGCCGGCGACACCCCCGCCTGCTGCGCGACGTCGCGGATCGTCACCTGCGCCATGCGGCCGCCCCCCTTCTCGCCACCCGGACATTGTCCACCGTCGTAGGGGTTGACACTCCCAGGAGCGCGATCTACGTTCGCCGAGAAATCGATTTCTGAAATCGATTTCTCGACAGCGACTCTAGCACCCGCTCCCGTTCTCCACCCGGCGGACGGGGCGTCCAACGGGAGGTCACGCGTGGCGCGAATCGGTCTTCTCAGCATGTCGGACGGGCGCGACTTCGTCGCACGGGACGTCGCCGACCATGTCCTGGAGTCGACACGTACCCTCGCCGAGGCCCTGCGGGCGCACGGGCACGAGGTGATCACCGCCCGCGACGTCATCTGGACCAACGAGCTCGCCACCAGCGAGGCCCGGTGGGTGGCCGGGCAGCGGCCCGACCTGACCGTCTTCAACTATCCGGTCTGGGCGTTCCCGCACTTCACGATGCTCGCCGCCGACGCCACCCCCGGTCCGCTGCTGCTCGTCGGCAACATCGACCCGCAGTTCCCCGGCATGGTCGGCATGCTCGCCGGAGGGGGCGGGCTCGACCAGGCCGGCCGTGTGCACGCCCGCGTCTGGGGCGACCCGGCCGACATCATGGACCCGATCCTCATCCGCGTACGGGCCGCGACCGCGGTGAACCGGCTGCGGGGCTCGACGTTCGGCCGGATCGGCGGACGGCCGATGGGCATGTACACCGCGGTCGCCAACACCGACCAGTGGATGCGGCAGTTCGGCGTCGACGTCGAGGAGATCGACCAGTGGGAGATCGTCCGACGTGCCGACCTCGCCGACGCCTCCCGTGTCGCGGCCGGGCGGACCTGGCTGGAGAAGGTCGGCAACGTCCACTACGACGGCAGACAGCTGACGCCGGAGCTGCTCGAACGCCAGATCCGCTCCTACTACGCGATGCGCGAGCTGATCGAGGAGTGGAACCTCGACTTCTCCGGCATCAAGGGCCAGCCCGAGCTGACCACGCACTTCACCACGATGGACGTCGCCGAGGCGTTCCTCAACGACCCGTACGACTGGGAGGGCCCGAAGGAGACCCACGTCACCGCGACCGAGGCCGACATGGACGGCGCGCTGACGATGCAGATCCTGAAGCTCCTGTCCGGGGACCCGGTGCTGTTCGCCGACGTACGGCACTACCACGCCGACAAGGACGTCTGGGATCTGTGCAACTCGGGTCAGCACGCGACCTGGTACGCCGCTCGCTCGGCCGACCCGGCGGAGAACCTCGCGAGAACCCACTTCCATCCGGAGGTCTTCTACTTCCCGGCCGGCGGCGCGTCCGTGCAGCACCTCGCCGCGCCCGGCGAGATGACGTTCGCCCGGCTCACCCGGTACGACGGCCGCTATCGCATGCACGTCATGCGGGGCGCGTTCGAGACCTATGACGACGCGACGAACGAGGCGATGATGCGCCAGTCGACGTACGAGTGGCCACACGCATTCGCTCGCTTGCGGGTCGGCAGCGAGGAGTTCCTGTCCCGGTTCGGCGCCAACCACATCCACGCGGTGCCCGGCGAGTACGTCGCGGAACTACGCGCCGTCTGCGAGCTGCTGGGCATCGACTTCGACGGGTTCGGTGACCTCGCATGAGACGTCTCGCGGCACTCCTGCTGGCCGCCGGGATGCTCACCGGCGTCACCGGCCACGCCCAGGCTGCTCCCCCGGCGGCGAAGCCTACCGCGAAGGGACCGGTCGGCTGGGACGTCTACCGGCACGCGGACCGGCTCCCCGAGCTGACCACCGGCACGCAGACGAAGCAGTTCTCCAGCTTCGACCGCACCGGCGGCAACAACGACGGCTTCGAGGGCACCTACTCCTGCCTGCGGACCGTCACGGCCGGCTGCGTGATCGCCGAGCACTCC
>DASQPY010000658.1:0-7854 GCA_035643735.1 Actinoallomurus sp.
AGCGCCTCGCCCGGCGGCGGCGCCCGCGCCCTGTACGCCGAGGCCCGCCGCGCCGACCCCGATGCGCGCCTGGCCGTCATCGCCTGGCTCGGCTACGACACCCCTGCCACGGTGAGCCCCGCCGTGCTCACGGCGAGGCGCGCCGACCAGGGCGCACGCGGGCTGCGGCCGCTGGTGACGTGGCTGGACGCGCGCGGCACCGGAGTCGCACTGCTGTGTCACGGCTGCGGCACGGTGGTGTCCGGACGGGCCGCGACCCCGCCCTGATCGCTCTCGGACGTCCCGACCAGGTCTCCCGCTGACCAGCCCTTTCCGTTCCGATGACGACTACCGTCGGGGTTGACGTGCGGCCGGAGGGGATGGCGCGCACGGCCCGGCCGATGCTCTCATCCGCCGGTCAGGTGGGAGGGTGGGGAATGTGAAGAACGACCGCGACATCCGCGAACAGACCACCGAGCGGCTCGAACAGGCCATGGGATCGCTCGGTACCGCCGCCACCGCCAGCATGGAGGAACGCCTCCCGTGGTTCCGCGCGATGTCGGCCGAATACCGTTCCTGGGTCGGCCTGGTCGCCCAGGCGGGCATCGCCGGGTTCGTCGAGTGGTTCAAGCACAAGGAGAAGATCCGGCCGGCCATCGCGGGTGAGGTCTTCGGCACCGCGCCTCGCGAGCTGATGCGCGCCGTACGCCTCCAGCAGACGGTCGAGATCGTACGAGTGGTCATCGACGTGGTCGAGGCGCAGGTGAACGAGCTTGCCGCGCCGGGCGGGGAGACCCAGCTGCGCGAGGCGATCCTCCGCTACACGCGCGAGGTCGCGTTCGGCGCCGCGCAGGTGTACGCGCGGGCGGCGGAGACCCGCGGAGCCTGGGACGCGCGGCTGGAGGCGCTCATCGTGGACGCGCTGCTGCGCGGCGAGGTGGACGAGTCGCTGCACTCGTGGGCGGCGGCGCTCGGCTGGGCCTCGACCTCGGTGGCCGTCATGGCGGGCCACACTCCCGACGACGAGCCCGAGGCCATCATCGACGACATTCGCATCGCGTCCCGCCGGGCGCGCGTCGACGTGCTCGCCGGGGTGCAGGGCAGCCGCCTCATCATCATCGTCGGTGGTGTGGAGGAGGACCCGCTCGCCGCCGCGAAGCCGTTCACCGCCAAGTTCGGGTCCGGCCCGGTCGTGATCGGGCCCCGCGTCGAGGACCTGTACGCCGCGACGGGATCGGCGCGCGCGGCGCTGGCCGGTCTGCAGGCCGTGCCCGGATGGCCGGACGCGCCGCGGCCGGTTCTCGCGGGGGCCCTGCTGGCCGAACGCGCGCTCGACGGTGACCAGGACGCGCGCGCCTACCTGGTCGAAGAGGTCTACGAACCGCTGCGCGCGGCCGGGGCTCCGCTGCTCGACACCCTGACGACCTACCTCGAGCAGGGATCGTCACTGGAGGCCACCGCGCGGCTGTTGTTCGTCCACCCCAACACGGTGCGTTACCGCCTCCGCCGGGTGACGGAGCTCACGGGGTACGTCCCCGCGGACGGCCGCGCCGCGTTCACCCTGCGAATCGCGCTTGTCCTGGGTCGTTTCGTGTCACGGCCCGTCAACTTGTAGGACCCGCACAAGACCCACGGCCATAAGTTCGTACGTCACCGCATGAACATGGCGGACTCCTACAGTGCACTGTTGGAGGCGTGCTCGCCATTGCCGCGCCCGGACAGGGCGCTCAGACACCGGGATTCCTCGAGGCCTGGCTCGAGCTGCCGGGAGTGGCGGACCGTCTCACGTGGTGGTCCGCCGTAACCGGGCTCGACCTGATCCGTTACGGAACGACCGCCGACGCCGACGAGATCCGCGACACCGCCGTCGCCCAGCCGTTGCTCGTCAGCGCGGCGCTCGTCACGTACGAACTGCTCGGCGTCACGCCCGATCTCGCGACCGGACACAGTGTGGGCGAGCTCGCCGCTGCGGCCATCTCCGGCATCATCTCCCCCGAGTCCGCGCTCGTGCTCGCACGTGAGCGCGGCCGCGCGATGGCGGAGGCCGCGGCCGTCACCGAGACCGGCATGACGGCCGTCCTCGGCGGCGATCCCGACGAGGTCCAGGCGGTGCTCAAGGAGCACGGCCTGACGCCGGCCAACATGAACGGCGCGGGACAGGTCGTGGCCGCCGGTACGATGGACCAGCTCAGCGCGCTGGCGGACAAGCCGCCGGCGGGAGCACGGCTCCGCGGTCTTCAGGTGGCGGGTGCGTTCCACACACGGCACATGGAGCCCGCGGTCGACACACTCCGGCGAATCACCCCGGGCATGCCCGTCGCGGACCCGGGTATACAGGTGCTGTCCAACCGCGACGGCGCCGTCGTGGGGCGTGGAGGCGACTTCGTCGCCCGTCTCGCCGAGCAGGTCAGCACGCCGGTGCGCTGGGACGCCTGCATGGACACCATGACGGATCTCGGCGTCACGGCCATCATCGAGCTTCCGCCGGCCGGCACGCTCGCCGGTATCGCCCGGCGCGCGCTGCCAGGCGTCAAGGTGGTCGCGCTCAAGACGCCGGACAAGCTCGACGAGGCACGTGCGCTGGCCGAGTCCGTAGCAAGCCCCAGTGACGACCCATTGGAGAACGCGTGACGTCCTTCCAGCTCCGTACCGGCGCGCCTGGTGCGCGCATCCTCGCGTTCGGTCACTACCAGCCGTCCAAGGTCGTCACCAATGACGACCTGGCCGAAATGGTCGACACCAACGACGAATGGATCCAGAGCCGGGTCGGCATCAAGCAGCGGCGCGTGGCCGGTCCCGACGAGTCGGTGGTCGACATGGCCGTGCAGGCGGGCGGCAAGGCCCTCGCGGGCAGCGGCCTCTCCCCGGCCGACGTCGACCTGGTCGTCGTCGCCACCTGCACGCAGGAGTCGACGATCCCCAACGCGTCGGCGCAGGTGGCGACGCGGCTCGGCATCGTGTCGCCGGGCGCGTACGACGTCAACGCCGCCTGCGCGGGCTTCTGCTACGCGCTGTCCAACGCCGCGGACGCGATCCGCGCGGGCTCGGCGCGCAACGTGCTGGTCGTCGGCGTGGAGAAACTGTCGCAGTGGGTGGACTGGACGGACCGTTCCACCTGCATCATCTTCGCCGACGGCGCGGGTGCCGCGGTGGTCGGTCCCTCCGAGGAGACCTCGGTGGGCCCGGTCGTCTGGGGCAGCGCCGGTGACATGGCCGACAAGATCTACATCAAGGACCGGAACGGCTTCCTCCACCAGGAGGGCCAGAGCGTGTTCCGGTGGACCACCACGAATCTGCACAAGGTGGCCCTGGAGGCATGCGAGCGCGCCGGGATCGCCCCGTCGGAGCTCGCCGCGTTCGTCCCGCACCAGGCCAACCTGCGCATCGTCGAGGCGATCGCACGCAAGCTGAAGGCGGAGAACGCCGTCGTCGCGGACGACATCGTGGAGGCCGGGAACACCTCGGCCGCGTCGATCCCCCTCGCCCTGTCCCGCATGATCGAGCGGAGGGACGTGCCGTCCGGCGCGCCCGCCCTGCTGATCGGGTTCGGCGCCGGGATGACGTACGCGGCCCAGGTGGTCGAGATCCCGTAGCCCCGGCCACGGATCCGCCTTCCTCACACCGAAGTTCCACGTAGTTCAGCACCACATATCAACAAGGAGACAGAGCACCATGGCATTGTCCGACCAGGAGATTCTCAGCGGCCTCGGCGAGATCATCGAAGAGATCGCGGGCGTTCCCGCCGCCGACGTCACCCCCGAGAAGTCCTTCGTCGACGACCTCGACATCGACTCGCTGTCGATGGTGGAGATCGCCGTCGCCGCGCAGGACCAGTTCGGCGTCGAGATCCCCGACGACGAGCTCAAGAACCTCAAGACCGTCAAAGACGTCGTCGTCTACGTGCAGGGCAAGGGCGTCTCAGCCTGAAACCGCAGCACAACGAAGCGACCAAAGGGAGAGCGTGACCACATGAGTACCTCCGTCGTCGTTACCGGACTCGGCGCGACCACGCCACTCGGCGGCGACGTGGCGTCGACCTGGTCCGCTCTGCTCGCGGGCCGTTCCGGTGTCAAGCCGATCGAGGCGGACTGGGTCAAGGACCTTCCGGTGAAGATCGCCGCGACGATCGCGGTGGAGCCGTCGGAGGTCCTGCCCAGGCATCGCCTGCGCCGGCTCGACCGGTGCCAGCAGTTCGCGCTCATCGCCGCGCACGAGGCATGGCGCGACGCCGGCTTCGCGTTCGGCGAGGACGAGTCCACCGAGGGCTTCCGCGTCGACTCCGACCGGCTCGGCGCCGTCGTCTCCAGCGGGATCGGGGGCATCATCACGACCCTCGACAACTACGACACGCTGCTGGCGAAGGGCTGGAAGCGCGTCTCACCGTTCGCGGTGCCGATGCTGATGCCCAACGGCGCGGCCGGCCAGGTGAGCATCGAGTTCGGCGCCAAGGCGGGCGCACACGCGCTGGCGAGTGCCTGCGCGTCGAGCGCCGAGGCCATCGGCTACGCCATCGACATGATCCGCAACGGTCGTGCCGATGTCGTCATCGCGGGCGGCACGGAGGCGGCGATCCACCAGCTCAACCTCGCCGCCTTCGCGTCGATGCGTGCCATGTCGACGCGGAACGACGAGCCCGAGCGCGCCTCGCGGCCCTACGACAAGAACCGCGACGGCTTCGTGCTCGGCGAGGGTTCCGGGATCGTCATTCTCGAGTCAGAGGAGCACGCTCGCGCGCGCGGCGCGCGGATCTACGGGGTCGCCGCCGGGGTCGGGTACTCCGCCGATGCCAACGACATCGTGCAGAACGACGCGGAGGGCATGGCGAAGGCGATGGACCGGGCGCTGGCCGACGCTGGGCTCGAGCCGTCGGACATCGTTCACATCAACGCCCACGGCACGTCCACCCCGATCGGCGACATCGGCGAGATCAAGGCGATCAAGAAGGCCTTCGGCGACGCCGCGGGCCGGATCGTCGTGACGAGCACCAAGTCGATGACCGGGCACCTGCTCGGCGGCACCGGAGCGGTGGAGTCCATCGCGACGCTGCTCGCCCTCAGGGAGGGGCGCGTTCCCCCCACCATCAACATCGACGATCTCGACGACGAAGTCGATCTCGACATCGCCCAGGGTGAGCCGAGGAAGCTTCCCGATGGTCCCGCGGCCGCTCTGAACAACTCGTTCGGCTTCGGTGGCCACAACGTGTGCGTCGCCTTTAGGAGGCATGAGTCGTGACCGTTGTCGACAGTCGTACCCCCGCTTCTTCGACCGAGAAGATTTCCGCCCAGACCGAGGTCGCCTCGCCCGATCCCCGAGATCCCCTGGTACGCCTCGAGGCGCTCTTCGACGAGGGATCGCTGCGTCCCCTGTCCGAGGAGGACAAGAGCGGCGCCCTCACGGGCGTCGGCCGGATCGAGGGCATGCCCGTCGTGGCGTTCGCCAGCGATCCGCGCATCCAGGGCGGCGCCATGGGTTCGGCCGGCTGCGAGCACATCGTGCACGCGTACGACCACGCGGTACGTGAGCGGCTGCCCATCATCGGCCTGTGGCACTCCGGCGGGGCACGCCTCGCCGAGGGTGTCGAGTCGCTGCACGGCGTCGGCCGGATCTTCGCGGCGATGACCCACGCCTCCGGCGTGGTGCCGCAGATCTCGGTCGTGCTCGGCCCCGCGGCCGGCGGAGCCGCGTACGGCCCCGCGCTGACCGACATCGTCATCCTGTCCGAGGGCGGCCACATCTTCGTGACCGGCCCGGACGTCGTCCGGTCGGTGACCGGCGAGGTGGTCGACATGGCGGCGCTGGGCGGAGCCGAGCCGCACAGCAAGCGCAGCGGTGTCGTGCACGTCGTCACCAAGACCGACACCGAGGCGATGCTCAAGGCCCGGCGGATCGCGACGCTGCTCGGCCACCAGGGCCGGATGCGGCCGGAGGAGGTCGCCGAGGTCGATCTGGGCGGCGTCCTGCCGGAGAACCCGCGGCGCGCCTACCACGTCAAGCCGATCGTGACCGGCCTTCTCGACGAGGGCACGGAGTCGATCGAACTCCACCCCAAGTGGGCGCCGAACATCACGACCACGCTGGGCCGCCTCGGCGGCCGTACGGTCGGGGTCATCGCCAACAACCCGATGCGCCTGGGCGGCTGCCTCGACTCCACGTCGGCGGAGAAGGCCGCACGGTTCGTCCGCATGTGCGACTCCTTCGGGGTGCCGCTCGTCGTCGTGGTCGACGTCCCGGGCTACCTGCCGGGTGTCGGACAGGAGCACGACGGCGTCGTGCGCCGCGGAGCCAAGCTGCTGCACGCGTTCGCCGAGGCGGTCGTGCCCCGGGTGACGCTGGTGACCCGCAAGGTGTACGGCGGCGCGTACATCGCGATGAACTCCCGCGCCCTGGGCGCGACGCGTGTCTTCGCCTGGCCGACCGCCGAGGTCGCGGTGATGGGCCCGGTCGCCGCGGTCCGCATCCTGCACCGGCGCAAGCTGGCCGCGGTGCCGGAGGAGGAGCGGCACGCGCTCGAGGAGCAGCTCGCCGCCGAACACGAGAAGATCGCCGGTGGTCTCGAGCGCGCCCACGACCTGGGTGTCATCGACGAGATCATCGAACCGGCGAAGACCCGCCGCGCCATCGCCCAGGCCATCGCCGAGGCGACCCCCGCGCGCGGCTCACACAGCAACATCCCTCTCTAGCGGGCCCGGGCCGTCCCCGGCCCGGAACCCCGTCGAGTACGGCACGCCCCGTCCAGGTCCCACCTGGACGGGGCGTTCGGGTATCAGCCGTCCCGGCGAGAGCGTGCCCGCCGCCGTTCCAGGTCAGGACGGAGGGCCGGATATGCATGACCTTTGGTCCACTCCGGACAGACCGGATCCCGCTCGGACGGCACCGCGCATCGCCGCGTACGCCATCCGGCCGGGGCGGGACTCCTCAGGACCGCGCGGCGGCGGGCGGGGTTCTCATCTCGCGACGCTCCACCGGCGTCCGCTCGCCGGGCAGCCCGCGCGTGTCGCGCTCACCGTCGTCAGCCGGCGGCGTGGAGCCAGCGGACCGGGGCTCCGTCGCCGGCGCGGCGGAACGGCTCCAGCTCGTCGTCCCACGGCTTGCCGAGCAGGCGGTCGACCTCGTGCTCGAAGGTCGCCTTGCCGGCCATCGCGTTGGCCATCGCCGAGCGCAGGCGGTCTTCCGGTACGTGAACGTCGCCATTGGCGCCGATCACCGCGGTGAACGCTCCGAGGGAGGGCGTGACGCTGTAACGGACGCCGTCGCAGCCCGGCGAGGCGTCCTCGGTCGCCTCGAACCGCAGCAGGCGCCAGTCGCGCAGCGCCGACACGATGCCGGCCGCTGTGCCGGGGCGTCCCTCCCAGCACAGCTCGGTGCGCATGGTGCCCGGAGCCGCGGGCTGATCGCTCCACGGCAGTGAGACGGGCACACCAAGTACACCTGCGGCGGCCCACTCAATGTGCGGGCACAGCGCAGGTGGCGCTGAGTGGACGTAGAAAACGCCACGTGCGGACACCGGACCTCCTGGGAGCGTTGCGAGGTTCGTCTTCCCCAACGTCCTCGCATCCAGATGGGCGGATGACCGCTCGGTCATTGTGCCTCATGAACATCACTCGCACCAGCCCACATACGACGTCGGCATGGGTTCTCGGCGACGAGTCAGCCCCGGAGGCGCGCCCCGCGCCATGCCCACAGCCCGGAACCGAGTGCGATCGCCACGGCGAGCCACGGCACATAATCGCCGAACCGGTCATAGGGTGTACGGCCGCTCGACGGTGGCAGTTGCACGATGACGGACCCGCGCCGGGAAGTGTCGAACCACGCCAGCCGGTGCCCGCGCGCGTCGAACGCCGCCGACACTCCGGTCAGTGCGGCCTGCACGACCGG